>JAITAI010000154.1 GCA_031284195.1 Treponema sp. | reverse complement strand
AGTTGAGTTCTTCGTGGGTACTTTCTACCATGTAAATAATACCTTCGCATATATTGGTAATATGGTCCCCCAGGCGCTCCAGAAAACCAGAGGTCCGCAGAAGCCGGACCGCTTTCTTTATCAGTTCTGGATGTTCATGCATGAGCCTTAAGGTCTCCTCGGTCAAAGCCTTGTGCTCCGCATCTATCCGGTCGTCCAAGGCAGCGGTGGTCCGGGCTGCCTTCGCGTCCTGGTTCATATATGCGGTAATGGATGCCCGGAGCATCTCGATCCCGGTGGCGGCCATACGTTCAAGCCGTTCCAAGGACCGGAAGGCCGGTTCCCCAGACAGTTTGAGCGCTGCCTTGGCAGTGTGGACCGTGTAATCCCCGATCCGTTCCAGGTTGCCCGCGAGTTTAATGATGCTTACCAGTTCCCGCATGTCCCGGGCCACAGGCTGCTGGGTGGCGATGAGAATAGCGGCCTGGTCTTCAATTTTAAGCTGCATGGCATTTACCACCATGTCCGAGGCTTTTACTTCCTTGGCCAGTTCATCGTCGTTGGTTTTCAAGGCGGTAATGGCCTTGCCCAAATCTTCCTCTACCTCAGAGGCCATAGCCAAAATATCGTGGCGTAACCGATTCATTTCTTCCAAAAAAAGCATTTTCTTCTTTATATTTCCTTTTTCTCTTGATTGGGGCATGCTTTGCTCGAGTGCCGCATGTCCCTTTGTTTCTGGTTCGGTACAGTACGTTTTGAAATACCGAGGGATTACCCTGTATTTTTCCTCATGAAGCAGCCCCAAAGCAGGGTAAACCGCCTTTGAGGGTTAGCCAAAACGGCCGGAGATATAGGCTTCGGTTCGGCTATCCTTGGGGTTGGTGAATAGGGTTTTGGTATCGTTGTATTCCACCAGATCCCCTAGGAGGAAGAACGCGGTTTTGTCGCTCACCCGGGCAGCCTGGTGCATGGCGTGGGTTATGATGATGAGGGTGTACTCTTTTTTCAGTTCCCCCATCAAGGTTTCGATCTTGCCGGTGGCCAAGGGGTCCAGGGCGCTGGTAGGTTCATCCATCAGGATGATCTCCGGCTGCATGGCAATACTCCGGGCAATACAGAGCCGCTGTTGCTGTCCTCCGGACAAGCCCATAGCCGAACGTTTAAGCCGGTCTTTCACCTCATCCCAGAGCGCGGCTTTTACCAAGGAAGTCTCCACCAGTTCGGCAAGGAAGCGCTTGTCCCGCTGGCCTTGCATCCGGGGGCCATAGGCGATGTTATCGAAGATGTTCATGTTAAAGGGGTTGGGCTTCTGAAAAACCATCCCCACCCGGCTCCGCAATTCGGTTACGTCCATGCTGCCGTAGATATCTTCTCCGTCTATGAGAGCGGTTCCGGTAACTTGGCAGCAGGGGATAAGGTCGTTCATCCGGTTAAACACCCGGAGGAAGGTTGACTTTCCGCATCCTGAAGGCCCGATAAACGCAGCGATTTCCCGAGGGTGGAGGGTAAAGGTAATCTTTTTCAGGGCGTGAAAGGTCCCATAGAACACATCCAGTTCCCGCACATCCAGTTTCAGTTTTTCTTTCTTTTCTATTGCTTCCTGCTCGTTCATACGTCCATACTCCTGTACTGATTAAGGTAACGGGAAACCAATTTGGTGGCAGTGTTGATGAGGACAACCAAGATGATGAGCACCGTTGCCGTGGCAAAGGCAATACCGAAATCCTCAGGGTTGATCGCCTCTTTGGTGAGGTAATAGAGGTGAATGGTGAGGGTACGGCCTGAGTCAAACACCGATGCAGGGATGTTTCGGGTGATGCCTACGGTGAGCAACACCGGCGCAGACTCCCCTACTATCCGGCCAATGGCCAAGATGGTGGAGGTAACAATCCCGGACATGGCTGAAGGGATGACCACGTAACGGATGGTCTGAAATTGAGTGGCCCCTAGGGCAAGGGAGGCTTCCCTAAAGGAAGCGGGGATGGTCTTTAAGGATTCTTCGGTGGTTCTGATGATCACCGGCAGGATCATAATGCTCAAGGTACAGGATCCTGCAAGAATGGACTGACCTAATCTCAGGAACCGGCAGAACAGTAAAAGCCCGAAAAGGCCATAGATAATTGAGGGGATCCCCGAAAGGGTTTCTATGGCCAGCCGTAATACCCGGACAAGACCGGAATTGCCCGTATACTCGTTCAAAAAGATAGCGGTTATCAGGGCGATGGGTAAAGCGATGGCCAGGGATACCAGTACCACATACAGGGTCGTTACCAACATGGGAAAGATGCCTCGGGGATTTGCCCGGGATATGAGGGAAAGGTTTACCTGCCCAGACGCGCAGACCAGGATATACCCCAGGATAAAGGCCAACACCCCCAGGACCACCACTAAAGACAGGGCCATAAGCCCATAGAGCAGGGCCTCTTTGAGGCTGCGGCTTTTTTTCTTATACATCAACCTATACCTCCTTATGCCGCCGGAGGTACAGGACCCCACTGTTCAGCAGCAGAATAAGCATGAAAAGGACTACCCCGATGGAAAAGAGGAGTTCCCGGTGTCTCCCTTGAGCGTAGCCCATTTCCAAGGCAATGGTGGCGGTCAGGGTACGTACGCTGTCCAGGGGACTATGGATAAGCTGGGCGGAATTCCCCGCTACCAGGATCACCGCCATGGTTTCCCCTACTGCCCGGGAAATCCCCAGCATAACCCCGGCGATAACCCCGGACCGGGCCTGGGACAGCGCTACAAACCAGAGGGTTTGCATCTTACTTGCCCCCAAAGCCAGGGAAGCTTCCCAGGAGGACCGGGGAACTGCGCGAATGGAGGTCTCCGTAATGATGATGATGGTAGGGAGGATCATCACCGAGAGCATGATGATGGCGGAAAGCAGGCTGTTCCCCGAAGGCACGGCAAAGATCCGTTTCACCGCCGGTACGATCACCATTAAGCCGAAAAACCCATAAACCACCGAGGGGATCCCTGCGAGGACTTCTATCCCTGCCCGGGCCAGGGCCGCAGGCTTATCAGGCATGAATTCCCCAATAAAGAGTCCGCAGAGCAAAGCCGGAGGCACCCCTAAGAGGACGGCTCCCAGGCTTGCTAGAACCGTACCGATGATCATGGGAAAAATACCGTAGACCTTCTCGTAGGTGGGATGCCATTGAGTACCTGCCAAGAACCGGGGAAGACTGTAGGGCGCTTCAGGCAGGATGAAGTGAATCTTAGGACTTACTCCCGGCAGTCCCGGATAGCTTAGGGTATACACCGCAGCTTCAGGAGTGGAAAGCTCTCCCCCGGAGTATAGGGTAAACCGGAGCATCTTGTCCGGGTCTTTTTCCTCGGCAAATACCAGGGCTTCTATGAACTGTTCTCCTTCAGAACCTGGAAAACGCAACCCCAGAGACGAGGTTGAAGGGGGAACCGGTATCAGGGGTGTATCCTGGTACCATGTTCCGTTGACCTGGATTTCCCGGATGTTTTCGAAAACCAAGCGGATACCTGGATCCGTGGGAAAAAGGAAAGGTCCTGCGCCCTGGATAAATACAAAGAGGAGGATCCCCCCCAGGGCCAAGATGGAAAAGCCGGAAACCAGGCTTACCAGATGCTTAAAAAAGAGGTCCGTGTTCCGGCGATGTAGCATGATCTTTGTCCCTTAACCCTTTACGGAAATCCAACTTTTCTTGACGATTGCCTGTCCTGCAGGAGACAGGATCCACTCCAGAAACTGCTGGGTTTCCTGGTGTACAGACGAGCCTTTGGTTAGCAGGATAAAGGGACGGGCAATCTTGTAGGTACCATTGATCACGTTGGCGCTGTTTGCCGCGACCCCTTCAATTGCCAGAGGCTTCACCGAGGTATCTACCGAGCCTAGGGAGATATACCCGATAGCGTCGACATTCCGGGAAACTTCAGCCTTTACCGCGCCGGTTCCATCAAACTCAATGGCCCCAGGTACCAATTCGTCTTTAAGCGCGATAAGCTCCTCAAAGGCCCCTCTGGTTCCAGATCCAGGCTCCCGGGAAACCACTGCAATCTTGCCCTGCTTCTCCTGGGTAACTTCGCTCCAGTCCTGTATCTTACCCGCGTAAATATCCCGGCACTGAGCTATAGAAAGCCCTGTCAAGGGATTCGTCTCGTGGAGGATCACCGCAATGCCGTCTATGGCGATGACCAGTTCCCTAAGTCCCGCTCCTTTTTCTACAGGGCTCAGTTCCCGACTGGACATCCCCACTTCACTGGTTCCTGCAGCTGCGGCATTGATGCCGTCGGAAGAGCCCGTACCGTTGATGTTGATCTTCACATTACTCCGTATGCGGGTGTAATCCGCGGCCAAAAGTTCCATCAACGGCGTAACCGAGGTGGATCCCGCTACTTCAATGGTGTAAGGCGTGGCCTGTGCTGCAGAACTTGGTGCGCCTCTGTCTTTCGATCCTCCGGCAAAAACCGGTCCAAGACAAACCGCGACAAAACAAAGTGCCGCTCCTATCCGTTTACTATGCATTATGTTCTCCTCTATAAAACAGTAAGGTTACCTTAAACCTATACAAACATGGTTAAACTATGATGAGGATTAGGTTAGTTTTCAGTTGGAGTATGGAATTCCTGTCTTCTATGGCATTGGTCCTGTCCCTACACGCCGCTTTTCCTCAGCATATAAAATTCTTGACAAGTACCCAAGGACACATTATTATAGTCAAAATGAAAGATTTTATGCATTGAAAGGAGAAAAGTATGGAACAATTTGGCGCTTTCGTAAAAATGGTTGACGGGTATCTCTGGGGGCCCTGGTTGTTGATTTTGCTGTTTGGTACCCACCTGTTCATGACCATACGAACCGGATTTATTCAGCGTAAGTTGGGTCTGGGTATTAAGTTATCGGTTACAAAAGACATTGGTGGCGCAGGGGATGTCTCCCAATTCGGCGCCCTGACCACGGCCCTTGCCTCAACGATTGGAACTGGTAACATCATCGGAGTGGGAACTGCCATTGCCTTGGGAGGTCCTGGCGCGGTTTTGTGGATGTGGCTTACCGGCGTGTTCGGTATAGCAACCAAATATGCAGAATCCCTCATTGCGGTGAAGTTCCGCGTGAAAACCGAAAGCGGTGCCATGCTAGGAGGAGCCATGTATGCCCTGGAACGGGGACTTAAGATGAAATGGTTGGCGGTTCTCTTTGCGGCTTTTACTGCTTTTGCAGCCTTTGGTATCGGAAACGGGGTACAGGCTAATGCAGTGGCTTCCCTCCTCAATGAGACCTTTCAGGTTCCTCTGTGGATTCCCGGGATAATCATGGCGCTCCTGGTGGCCCTTGTTTTGCTTGGAGGCATCCACTGGATCACCAATGTCTGCGTCCGTTTAGTACCGCTTATGGCGCTCCTCTATGTCGTGGGGTGTCTTATCATTCTGGGGATCCATCGTGCCTACATCCTTCCGGCAATTCAGGAGATCTGTAGTTCCGCGTTTTCGGCTAGGGCCGCAGGAGGCGGTTTTATTGCTGCGGGGGTGATGAGCGCTGCCCGGTATGGGATTGCCCGGGGTCTTTTTTCCAATGAATCCGGTATGGGTTCTGCGCCTATTGTGGCCGCCGCAGCCCAAACCCGCAATTCCGTGCGTCAGGCTCTGGTTTCAAGTACAGGAACCTTCTGGGATACGGTGGTAGTTTGCGCTATCACGAGCCTGGTGATTGTCAGTTCGGTGATTGCCAATCCTTCCATAGACAGTGAAACCATTAACGGCGGTGTACTTACCCATGCAGCCTTTGATCAGATCCCGTTGGTTGGTACGGTAGTCCTTACCTTTGGCTTGATAACCTTTGCATTTTCCACGATCCTGGGCTGGTCCTACTATGGCGAGCGCTGTGCAGAATACCTGTTCGGTTCTAAAATCAACATCCCCTACCGGTTCCTCTATGTGATCGTTACCTTCGTTGGTTCTATGGTTGCCCTGGATCTGGTATGGGATATAGCCGATGCGCTAAACGCCCTCATGGCCATTCCCAACCTGGTGGCAGTACTACTGTTGAGCAACCTTATTGTGAAGGAAACTAAGCACTATCTCGGCAATATTGATGATTTAGATAAGGATCCTATTCCTTCCAGGAATGAACTAAAGTAACCATAAAAATACCCCCCTCTATCGGGGGGTACCGCTACAAAAAAGGCGGTGAACCGTGTGAAAGGGGCAGCCCCTCTGCAAGCCCCTCATAGGGCAATCGTTTAGTTAGTTACCGCAACACCTCTGTTGCGGGTGTATAGGGCAAACCATGGGCTTCTGCAACGCCTTTGTAAGTGAGCGTACCCTTATACACATTTAAGCCCTCAAGCAGGCCAGCATCTTTTTTAAGCGCCCCTTCAAGTCCCAGGTCCGCAATCGAAAGACCATAGCGTAGATTGGCGTTTACGAGCGCATTGGTTGAGGTATTTGCCACTGCTCCCGGCATATTCCCCACACAGTAATTGACCACCCCATCTTTAATAAAGACCGGATCATCATGGTAGGTTACCCGGCTTGCCTCGCTGCACCCTCCTTGATCAATGGCCACATCCACGATGACCGCACCTTTTTGCATGGTTTTCAAGTGCTTTTCACGAATGAGTTTTGGGGTGGCTGAACCAGGAATAAGCACGGCGCCGATAACCAGGTCCGCTTTGGGCAGCAGTTCATCAATGTTTTCAGGGGTGGAGTACACGGTACTGATCCTATTGCCATAGATATCTTCTAGGTACTCAAGGCGGTCGAGATCAATATCCACTACCGTTACATGGGCGCCAAAGCCTGCGGCGATTTTTACTGCATTGGCCCCTACGATCCCGGCGCCCAATACCACCACTTCTGCAGCAGGAACCCCCGGTACTCCCGACAAGAGGACCCCTTTACCGCCGAAAGGCCGCTCAAGGTATTTGGCCCCTTCCTGGATCGCCAGGCGTCCTGCAATTTGGCTCATAGGCTTGAGGCAAGGCAATGCGCCCTTCCGGTCTTTGATGGTTTCAAAGGCCACACCAATACATTTCTGGCGTAGAAGCGCTTCAGTCTGGGGACGATCCGGCGCCAAATGGAGGTAAGTAAACAGAATTTGCCCTGCTCGGATGAGCGCATATTCTGCTTGTAAGGGCTCTTTCACCTTGACAATCATGTCGCTTTCACCGAATACATCCTCAGCCCGATCCACCAGTTTACAACCTGCTGCCACATAGTACTCGTCGGGGTAACCTGAACCTTCTCCAGCACTTTTTTGAACCAATACCGTATGCCCATGGTTTTTGTAGGCTTCCGCGGCTTTTGGCGTTAAACCGACCCGGTATTCATGTTTCTTAATTTCTTTAACAGTCCCTATTTTCATGTTCTGTCTCCTGGAAAATAATTGCCTATGGAA
>JAITAI010000144.1 GCA_031284195.1 Treponema sp. | reverse complement strand
GTCCGGATCGTGTGGGTCAACACTTCCAGCGGGTTTGTTCCGGGAATATCCGGGCAGATCCCCCCTTTTTGAATCAGTCTAATAAGACCGTATTCCTCAATGCTTTCTTTCATATAGCTTCCTTGTATTAGTATTAGAAGTCTTTATACCAAAACCAGCTTCGAACTAAAGGTGTTTTAGACGCTGGTTACAGGCTTCCATGTCAAAGGTTTCGGGATTAAAATCCTGACCCAGCTCATGGAGGGCCTTTTGCCGTTCAGTAAAACTTCCTTTTTCAAGAATAGATACGTATTTCCGAAACCGGATGGGGCCGTCAATGGATTCAGGAGGAGCCGCGCCTGCCCCTGCAATACACCGGATCGGTTCTTTGCTATCGATATCCAACCGGGAAAGGATGATGATCTTCACGTTCCATAGCGTCCCATATTCATAGGACAATTCGGTGATACCCTGAGCGCTCAGCTCTTCCACGGTTATGGTGAGATCCAGCCTGGGATATTCCTGTATGGTCTGGTTCTTCCCCTCGACATTAGTACTGCCATAGAAGGTGAGCAGATGGATGGCGGGCTTATACGCCGGAATATCCGGGCTGAGGAATCGAAACCTATACATAGCCTTCCAAGCAAAGACCGCCTGGAGGATCCGGTGCAGATCCTCCAGACGGCATGTTTCAGGGATGACTATACGGCGCCACACATCGGTCCCGCCTATCCCTGCTTGAATAATCCGGCCCTCTTCGGTGGCGCCACTCTTGGGCTTGACCACCGAGATATTATTCCGCCTGAAATTATCCAAGGCGTCATCGATCAGTTCTTTTATGTCCTCATAGGTCTCGATCATGCTATCCAGAGAATTATCCATGGCTTCCAATTCCACTACCGAGGGAGCCTCATCGGTATTGAGATCCTCTAGCACCCCTGCGGCATGTCCCTGAATCTGAGAAAGGATGATGAAGGTGTGTTTTGGCAACCATGAAGCGTCAATATCCCCTTTTTGGAGACGAGCGGTCAAGTCAAGCACTGCGGTATGCAGTTCTCCCACCCGTTGCCGTATCGGCCCCATAACTTTATCCGTGAAAAGGCTATAGGTATCCTTGAATTCATCGAGGGCATCTACAATATAGCCTGCAAGAAAATGCCATTCCCGTTCAGTGATACCCAAGACCGGGGGAATGATACGTTCAATAATATGGGAAATATCCGGATCATGACGAAACAGGGCATCCCGCACATACGCGAGTACCACATATTCAGATACGGGTATTCTTTTCTTGTAGAGCAGATCCTCGATCATACTCCGGTCCGGTAGGCTCTGCTGTTCTTCAAGGTGTTTATGGTCGGGAATGTCTTTGCCTGCATACCAGAACCGGCTTTCAATGCCATAGGCAGCGGTTTCAATGCTCTTGGTTTTATCGTATAGAAAGTCTTCCAAGGAATATGCAGGCACATCCCGCATCCGTGCCCCTCCATACCAGTAAGCAAAGGCGATCTGTTCTTCTGTAGTATTACCCGGACCAAGCTGCTCAAAAGAGGCTTTAAATCCCTGTTCCGCAGCCTCGCACCACTCCTCTAATGCAGATGGAGACCACTGGTCTTTACCCACCCGGGTTAACTCAAATTTCCCTTTCTTCCAATTCAGGGTACGGACCATAAAACAATCCCCCGGCACAAAAGAGGATTCCCGGTATATGTTTCGCATGTCCAAGGCTTGAATGGAAACCTCAAGAGGATCATCGTAGGGATCGTAATTGAAAGCCGCTTCATTCTCAGGATTATCCTGGGCCACATACTGGGGAGCGTACTCTTCCCCAAAGAGGCTGTAATAGGGATAAAATTCTTCCGGGGATCCTTCGATAGCGGTGCAGGTGATGAGGGTCTGGTTCCAATAAAACAGGTACTCTTGAGGGAAAAGCACCGGATTGGCAAAAGGGATACACCGGTGACCGGGAATCAAGATGCCGTTCAGCAGTTCCAGCCGGGTTGGATTGATAACAAACCGGACCTGCTCAAAATAACCTCGCCGGGAAATCCATTTGTTGGCATCCACTGGAAAAGCAAGTTTCCGGGAATCAAGAAACGAAGCAACCTCCAGGGCCAAACGTCCCGCTTTTTGGTGATTACGTTTACGAATATGAACTGCCGCATCTTCCGGTGTAAAAGGCTCGGTAACATTTTCGAGAAAATCATAAATAGCGTCTTCCTGGCTTATGGTCATGAATAATTCTACTATGCCCTGAAGGAGGAGGATGTGGCAAGTACCGTTAAAACCTATCCTGTAACTGGTACCTCAGTTCCCACTGATAAGAGGTTGCTGCAAAAAAATGTATCATAATAACTCACCGGTAGTTCAAAAACAGCACCTATGGATTAAAATGATACATTTTTTGGGTGAATTATCTCGTGATTCGGAGTCTTACCGATTAACCTTCAGCATCGTTCTGGGAAAAGGGTACCTTATTTCTTTATATACGTTAGAATTAGCCATTTATCAGGTACTATACAAAAAAATATGCGTTTTATCCATTATTGGCACGGCTTATGCTTATATATTACTGTTGATGGAGAATACCAGCAACCGGGAGCCTACCGTGGAACCGGAGCGGCAATCTACCATCGAACAAATCTATTTTATATTTTTAAGGAGATATGTTATGAAATCGGTAACCTTGTATCGTCCTGCTATGCTTGAGAGTGCTTTGGATGACTTTGATCGGTATGTGGAGTCATTCTTCGGAGACTCCTCCCTGCTTCCTAACGCAAGGGTTTTCACCCATCTGCCTACGGTAGATATCCGGGAGACCAAAAACGCCTACCTGTTGGAGGCAGACCTTCCCGGCTACGATGAGGAGGGTGTCCAAGTCCATGTGGACGGCAGTACCTTGACCATCGAATCCAAGCAAGAGGGCTCAACTGCCCGGGATGTTTCTGAAAAGGAGGGGGTCCAAAAAGATGAGGAAAAAGTCTTTATCATTCGAGAACGGCGGCGTTCCTCTTTTACCCGTTCCTTCAAGCTGCCGGAAAATGTGGACCCTGAGAGCATTTCTGCCCACTTCAAGAACGGCATTCTGAGTTTGGAGATCAAGAAACGGAGTGAAAGCCAGAAACGGATGATCCCCATCGCAAAGAAATAAGCGCGTAATCCTTAGTTTTAAGCAGCCCCTGGGTGAAACATGGCCCAGGGGCTGCTTGTTTTGTACAGTTTGATGCTTAGAAACCGAGATCTTCCCCGATCAAGATGACCTTAATCCTTCCTGCGGGTTTACAGAGCCGGGTAACAACCAGGTAAGAACAGATTGAGTCTACAGACCCACAGTCTGCACAAGTTCCGGTTTCTCCACAGGGGGTTTTGAGATGGCTAAACCGCTGCTTGTTAAGGGGTGCGGCTATGGTCCGCGCCCGTACTATGGCGTCTTCGACGGTTTTTACCACCTTGTTCATCCCCGCTGCAACAATGACCTGTCGAGGTCCATAGATCATGGCAGCTACCCGGTTACCATTACCGTCGATATTCACCAGTTGGCCGTCTTCACTGAGGGCGTTGCTACTACTCAAAAAGGTATCGCAGCACAGAGCCTGGCGCATGATCTCCTGTCGCTCTTCGCTGGTTGACGCCCGGTCCCGATCAAGAACCTGTATCCCCTCGTGTACTAGGCGCTCCGGTATTCCCAGGGTGCTCAAGGTGAGGGAGCCTCCCCAGGAAACGGTTCCTGTTTTAGGTATGAGGGACAATATCTGTTCTACGGCCTCGGCACAGGTATCCGCATACCAGGCGTCAAAAAACCGGCTCTTCAGGGCTTTTACCACAGAGGCACCTTGTTTTGCATAGTCTATTTCGCGGGGTGTTTTGTTCATAGGATCCATTCCTTTACCCATAGAGGTGAAGCTGTTTCAAAACGTCAAATAAAGATACCATACAGAAAGGTATGAGCATAGTATACGATAGGAAGTCCAGCCCGGGGCCTCTTCAGCGTACTTTACCGCTCAGACGTTTTTTATACGTTTATCTTACCGGGCATGAAGGTCAAACCATACAAACGAATAGGCCGGTACAGGGTATGGATGCAGCAGATGGGGGTTTTAGGTAAACAAAAAATCCACGGATAGAAGCAGAGAACAGGATAAGGCCCTATTATAGCGAGGTGTGGTGATGTATGTGATGGCTTATGCACCCTATGGGGCAGAGGGTATTATTATCCGGGTTGAAGCGGATATACGCCGGGGCATCCCGGGGATCGATATTACCGGTCTGGCGGAAGGGGCAGTCCGGGAAGCTCGGGAACGGGTTATGGCAGCCTTTCGTAATTCAGGCTATACCTTCCCGCCGGATCGGATCCTGATTAACCTCGCCCCTGCAGGGGTACGGAAAGATGGTACCTATTTGGACCTCCCCATAGCTCTTGCGGTGATGGCTGCTGCGAAGATGGTCCCTGTACCGGATAATCTCATGGTGATGGGAGAACTGGAACTTTCAGGTAGGTTGCGGCCAGTTCGGGGTGTGCTAGCCGCTACAGTGGCGGGCCTGAAATCAGGAATCCGGGAATTCATCGTCCCTGCGGATAATGCCCGGGAAGCGGCTATCCTTGCCGCGGATCATTTCTCCGGGGCTGCTACCTTAGGTGAAGCGGTTCATGCCCTGCGGATTCGGGCGGAAACTGGTTCTTTGCCAGCTTTTAAAGAAGCCTCCCTTCCCCCATCCGTAGATGGGGCAAAGGTGCTAGAAAAAGATGCAGGAGCCTTGGGAGGAGATTTTGCAGAGGTCCGGGGACAAGGACAGTATAAGCGAGCCTTGGAAATTGCCGCTGCGGGAGGGCATAACCTGCTGGTCTTTGGGCCCCCTGGGGCAGGGAAAACCATGCTTGCCCGGTGTATGCCTTCGATCATGGCACCCCTGAACACCGATGAGGCAGTGGAAGTAACCCGGCTCTACAGCCTAGCAGGGCAGTTAACAAAAGGTCTTTCCTCAGAGATTGAAGGGCTTATTACCCAGCCTCCGTTCCGGTCGCCGCACCATTCGGCTAGCGCCGAGGGTATTCTTGGGGGTGGTAAGACCGTACGGCCCGGGGAGATCAGCCTCGCCCATTGGGGAGTGTTGTTTTTGGATGAGGCTCCTGAATTCCGGGCCAATGTGCTCCAATCTCTACGGGAACCGCTCGAAGATCGGGTGATAAGTATCTCCCGTGCAGAGGGTCCGGTACGACTTCCTGCGGATTTTCAGCTTC
Organism: Treponema sp.; assembly: GCA_031284195.1. GTDB lineage: Bacteria > Spirochaetota > Spirochaetia > Treponematales > Breznakiellaceae > JAIRLU01. The sequence continues at coordinate 12,976 of JAITAI010000144.1, read as the reverse complement.
TTTTGGCGGCCAATCCCTGTCCCTGCGGAAGGCTGGGAATGCACGTGCCTGCGGAGATCGGAACCGCATCACCGGGAACCGAGGTAAGCTGCTTCTGTAGCCCTGAAGAGATTCGCCGGTATTGGCGCAAGTTGGGGGCAGCCCTCCTGGACCGGATGGAACTTCGGGTAGGGGTCCATGCCCCAAAGATTCAGGCTTTACGGCAACACGGAGAAGAAACCAGTGAAGAAATCCGTCAGCGGGTCCTTAGAGCAGTAGCAATACAACAGGAACGGTTCAAGAACACCTCAGTACGCCGTAACAGCCGAATGGCTCCAGGGATGATCGAGCGGTACTGTGTATTAACCGCTGAAGCCGAAGGGGCGTTCCGGGTAGCCAGTACGAGACTCGGGCTTTCAGGGAGGGCCTTTCATGGGGTATTGCGGGTTGCCCGAACTATCGCCGACTTGGAAGGAACAGAGCCTATCTTACCGATCCATATTTTGGAGGCCCTCCAGCACCGTCGTTTAGGTGATGATCCTTATGACATCTTAACCATAGATACGGTATTATAGATGAGAGGGTTCCAAAATTTGACATCGGGGAATTGCCTCTGATAACATATATAAAGCCTTTTTCAAAACTCGGTTAGTTCTGAAAAAGGCTCTGGAAAAACCAGTCGCAGGACGAGTTTCTCTTTTATATCTAAAGTTGCTTTTTCAGAATCTGACATTTTGAAAAAGCTTCAGTAGTTATCCCTAATGGCGTATTTAAGGAGGGTTATATGCCGGATATTACCTATGATATACTTAAACAGTACGGTGTCCTTGGAGAAGATAAAGGGGGCTGGAAAAAAGAGATCAACCTGGTCTCCTGGAATGGCCGGACCCCCAAGTTCGATATTCGTGACTGGGCTCCGGGCCATCAGAAGATGGGGAAAGGGATCACCTTGACTAGAGAAGAAGCGGTTAAATTGGTGGAAGTGTTGTCCTGTTCCTTAACAAAGGATCAAGAACAGGAGTGATGAAACCTATACCCCCGGCTATGCAGCCTTGGGTTTATGGAGCATCAGAAGATCTCAGGGGCTTGTCAAAAACTCTGGAAAGCGGTAAAGTTTAATATTAAGAGATTTTTTCAAAACCAAGCGAGGTTTGAAAAAATCGGCCCAAGGCTTGGTTTTCCCTGCATTTAAGGTTGTTTTTTCAGAATCTGACATTTTGAAAAAACCTTTTAATTAGTTAGAAAGAAAAGAAAATTTGCTTGTATCGAGGTTATTGCGAACATGGCAATGCGTATTACTGCAAATGGAAAAGCGCTTGAACTTTCCGGTGAGCTTTCCATAACTCAATTACTTACTGAAGTGCAGGTGGAGATGCCGGAATATGTGAGCGTCCAACTCAACGATAAGATGATACTCCGGGCGGATTTTGACAAGACCTTGGTAAAAGAAGGGGCCGTAGTGGAATTCCTCTATTTTATGGGAGGCGGCTCTTTATGGTGAAGCTTTCTTCTGAACATCAGGCAGCTATGGTAGCCCATGCCCGGGAAGGGTTTCCTAACGAAGCCTGTGGCCTCTTGGCCGGGGAAGTGCAGGGGGATAAAAAGGTGATCAAGAAGGTCTACTGCCTCAATAACCTCGATCAAAGTCCAGAGCATTTTTCCATGGCCCCGGAGGAACAGTTCAAGGCAGTGGCAGACCTACGCAGAAACGGTTTGGTCTTGCTGGGAAACTTCCATAGCCATCCTGCGAGTCCTGCCCGTCCTTCGGAAGAAGACATTCGCCTCGCCTTTGATCCTGCCTTGAGTTACGTGATTATTTCATTGCAAGCAGGGGAGCCGGTTTTGAAAAGTTTTCTGATTCAGAAGGGTGCCGTATCAGAAGAAGTAGTGCAGGTATAAGGTGCCCTATTTTCCGTTGTTTGTTGATCTTGTTGGAAAGGATTGCCTTATTGTAGGAGCCGGGACCGTGGCAGTGCGAAAAGCCCGATCTCTCCTCAATTTTGGCGCTAAGCTTCGGGTGGTGGATCCTAAACCCTCAGAGTCCATTAAAGCCCTTTCACTTACTCTCCTGTCCCGTCCTTATAGGAGCCCGGAGGATCTCACGGGAGCTACGGTAGTTATTGCGGCCACTGATAAGAAGGAACTGAATAACCTGGTGGCTCAGGATGCCCGGGCTGCGGGAATTCCGGTAAATGTGGTAGATGATCCTGAAAGATGCACCTTTTTTTTCCCTGCCTTGGTACGACGGGGTGAGCTGGTAGCAGGTATTTCTACTGCTGGTTGCTGTCCCCGATTCTCCGCATTGTTCCGTGAATACCTAGACGCAGCTTTGCCTCCCAACGTGGGAGAAGTTCTGGAATTGCTCAGCCTAGAACGGCAGCGCTTACCAAGCTCTGAACGGATCCAGCGGCTTGATAGTTTAATTGTACCTCTCCTTACGGGAATTTTTGTCCTTTAGCCTATCTTGTATATATAGAAAAGATGTATTATAATTTTTTGTGATAGATTAATGAAGGTACGTAGTACCTTTCGTTATTAATGCTTAATTATGGAGGTTTAGCTTGAAGCGGATTTTTCTAAGTATTGTTTTCTGTATTGCTGTGGTAACGGCTATGCCGATCATGGCGCAGGAAGAGTCCGATGGTGGGCCCCCCTACTATTACGTTAATGTCCCTGTTGAACGGGTCTATGCGTATAAGAAAGGGTACGTTGTAGCTTATCGGACCGGTGTTCTCGTTCCTGGTCTGGCTTATCTGTATCTTCCTATCGAATGGTTTGAAGATGGCCCCCGGGTTACAGAGGCAGTCTCTCCTAAAGGAGAGATTATCCTTTTAGGTCCTGGAAAATCATGGCCTTATCTGACGGTATATTACAAAGATGGGGAATTTAGCCATGTCCGTCTTTATGTACGTCGAGAACGGACTCATGAAAGTTGGGGGGGTATTCCTTTAACCGTCAATATTGATGATCGATTTGAAGGTGTGGAGGATATAAAGCTCACCTATTAATGAGCCCTGAAGAACTACAAACTATCCAAGAAGCTATTCGTACCGAAGGGCTTGAGGGGTGGATTTTTTCTAATTTTCATCACCGGGATAGAATTTCCGATGCAATTCTTCATATTATGCCAGAGACAACCAATTCCCGGTTATGGGTATATGCGGTTCCAGCCCAGGGGAAGCCTGTAAAGCTAGTCCATGCCATTGAAGCAGGGTTGCTTGAGGAGCTTCCGGGTAGTACCCAAATATATCTTAACCGGGATGATTTTATTACTGCACTGTATCCTCTCGGGCATAAGTGTTGGGGAGCTCATTTTTCTGAAACCCTCCCTGCTATCTCCTATCTTGATGCAGGAACCGCAGGGTTGTTTGAAAAAGCAGGTATGAAGTTGGTTTCCGCGGCAGGTTTGATCCAACGGTTTAAAGGGGTACTTGATACTCAGGGTATACAGGCCCATGAACAGGTGGCAAGGGCTCTGTATGATATCGTAGTTATGGCCTGGGAAGAGGTGCAAGATGCCTATACCCATCATCGGACCATCACCGAAGGAGAACTCCGTAGTATCATGCTGGAAGTGTTCCACCGGCAGAAGCTCATAACCGATCATCCACCTCTTGTCGCGACGGGGGTACATTCGGGAAACCCCCATTATGATTTCTCCGGGTCCGGCGCTCCCCTGCAAGTAGGAGATGTGGTGCAATTTGACCTATGGGCTAAGGAAGGCCCAAAGGGTATATACGCCGATATTTCTTGGGTAGGGATCTTTGGGATTTTCGCTCGGGAAGCGGTTAAACGGGCCTTTACCGATCTGGTGGAGGTCCGGGAAACGGTGTATCGGTTTATTGTAGCGGAACTTGCGGCAGGACGGCCAGTATCAGGGGCCATGGTGGATACCAAGGCCAGGGATCTCTTGACAGGTTTAGGATACCAGGGAGCCATTAAACACCGTACCGGCCACGGTATAGATACGGAATGTCACGGTTCCGGGGTCAATATGGATTCGGTCGAATTTCCCGATTCCCGGCTGATCCTGGAGGGTTCCTGTTTTTCTTTGGAACCGGGGATTTACTTTTCGGACTTTGGACTGAGGACCGAAATTAATGTCTATATTATGCAAGGAAAACCGCGCATCTCTGGGAGAGACCGTCAGTTTACATTGCTCACCTGTTGATGAGGGCGCTTCTCGGATAGAAGCATATTAGGAGTAAAAAGGCTCCCAAGTCCGCAATAATTTTCTATTTTATTTATCCGGGAGATCACCGGTAGGACCCTGCAAAAGGTGCCTTTTATGGGCTTTCCTATACCCTTAATATTATAATGATAAAAGAGGCTGTTTTAAATGTCATTTTTGAAATAGCCTCAGAAGATAAAGAGGAAATACCTATGGCAAATCCAGTACCTGTTCCTCAAGCACTGCTTGATTTTATTAAAAGGGGAAAAAAATTTCTGGTAGTAGGGCATAAAGAGCCTGACGGCGACTGTATAGGCAGTCAGCTTGCCCTGAGCAGTGTATTACAACGGCTTGGGAAAGAGGCTATTCCCTGTTCTGCAGGCCCCTTTAAGCGGTCCGAAGTCCTACCCTATAAGGAGCGCTGTATCCTGCACATCAGTGCACAAGAACGGGAAGGGGCTTGGGTCCTCGTGATGGATTGTTCGGCTACTTACCGTACCGGGGATCTGGCCTCTGCCTTGGAAGGGCTTCCTAGGGCGATCATCGATCATCATGCCTCAGGAGGCTATGCCGAAGGAACCTCAGAAGGGGTCCTCTATATTGATCCTACTGCGCCGTCAGTAACCTTTATGACTTTGGGGATCATTGAAGCTTTGGGTTTGAGGCCCACCAAAGAAGAAGCGGAACTGCTCCTCTTTGGACTGTGTACTGACACGGGCTTCTTCCGTCATATCGATGAGCAGGGAGCGGAAACCTTTGAATACGCTGCCCGGATGATCCGTGGGGGTGCCAGTCCTAAACAGGTATTTCAACGCATCCATGGAGGGAAAAGTCTGCATTCCCGGATCCTTATGGGAATCATGCTTTCCCGGGTCCAAGCCTACTTTGAAGGAAGCCTCTTGCTCACCACTGAAGCCTATGAAGAAACCCAGCGTTTCGGTTTGGAGGGCAGGGATTCGGATACCTTGTATCAGATGCTCCAGGCTGTAAAGGGAGTAGAGGTTATCGTGATCATCCGGCAAGAAACCCCGGAAAATTGTACCGTGGGGTTACGTTCTCGGGATAGGGTGAACGTCGCGGAGATTGCCGCTCAATTTGGTGGAGGGGGACATAAAAATGCCGCGGGATGCAGCATCCCCGGAACTATTGAAACAATCCGTCTGCAAATCCTTAAAGCCTTTGAGGGTAAGCTAGTATCCTGGGGACTTACTCCTTAAATCCACTCTAAAAGAAGTGGTCCGGTGCTGTACCGTCCCATCTGGGGATTAGTGAAAACCCCTTCCTATCCTTTACCAACGGTTATGGAGACAACTATGGGAACCAATGCTCAGTATAAAGACAGCGTTTTTTCGTTGCTCTTTAGCGAACCTGAAACTTTACGGGAACTCTACAGTGCTATTGAAGGTGTCCCAGTGGACCCCGCTGTCCCCGTTACCATCAATACCCTCCAGGATGTGCTGTATATGGAGCGGTACAATGATATTTCTTTTACTTTGGGCAACAAGCTGGTGATTTTGATAGAACACCAGTCAAGCATCAACCCTAATATGCCGTTGAGGATACTGTTGTATATAGCCGGGGTTTATGAAAAGATCATCGAGCAGGGGGTGAAGGGTAGTTTGTACCGGGAAAAGCTCATCATGATACCCTATCCCGTACTTATCGTGCTGTATAACGGAACTAAACCCTATCCGGATCAGCAAATACTGAGGCTTTCTGATGCTTTTGAGGACCTAGGAGATCTCAAGGGTAAGGTGTTTTCCCATCTTGAGCTTATGGTTAAGATGTACAATATCAACCAGGGGCATAACGAGGATATCCTGCAACGGTGTGTAAAACTCAAGGAATACAGTACATTCATTGAAAAGATCCGGGAAAACCGGAAAACTCAGGGGAAGGAAGAAGCGCTGAAGGCGGCGATAAACTACTGCATCGATCATCAGATTCTCAGAGCATTTCTCATAGCTCATAGTACGGAGGTAAGGAACATGTTATCACGGGAATGGAATTGGGACGAGGCTAAGGAAATCTGGCAAGAGGAGGCCTGGGAGGAAGGCAGGGAGGAGGGTAGAGAGGAAGGCAAACAGGAAGAACGGGAAAAAGCCTATCAAGAAAAGCTGGAAAGCGCCCGGAAATTCAAAGCCATGGGGTTTCCTGTAGAGCAAATAGCTGCCGGTACCGGTCTTTCAGCCATAGTAGTTGCTCAGTTGTAAATTGTACTCGATGCTCTACGCATTGCTGCAGCCCTCGTAGAGAGGAGCATCAGGATTATCATGATTTGAGCCGGATTGATCCTGTTAGCTGTATTCGGGGTTTCAGGAGAGGCCATACCGAGGGTATCAACGAACTCCAGGAACAAACGGATGTAGAGGGCTTTGATATGCAGAGGATGATACAAAGCCAAGCCACAAGCGAGGGTAGGTCCTTTTTATGAAACCCAGATTCGATGCCTGGTTATAATTATAGCATAGGCTATTCCCTTGGATACACCTATCCCTTGGGATTCACGATTAGGTAGATGCAGGCTCACCTCTTATAAGACGAGGGCTTTCAATGTGTGGGATCAGCAACGCCTGTCTTCCCAACGTAGACCGTTGGAAACCGCCTCACGTATGTTGCCTCTTTAAAAAAACCGCTGATGGGGCTGGAAAGAGTTACAGGCTCCTCAGTATTAAGCACGAGATCCTGTCCGAGGGTCTTGTTTTTTATTTTTCTAGGATTTCCTATTGACATATCTTTTAAAGTTAGGCAACATAGACAATGTTAATTAAAATTAACTTTAGAGGTATGTATGGTATCAAAAATTGTGGGATATACTCTGCCGCTGGTATGCGGGGCATTTCTGCTTGCCGGATGCGTTACGAACGATAACGAGAGAGCGGCTATCGACCTGGACCTGACAAAAACCGAGGCCTTCTTTCCTGTGGTGGACGCCCTGTCCAGCGCTAGTATTTTGCGGGTGAATCCCCACACCATGGCGTATGTAGGGGAAAGGACCGGGACCAGCTATAAACTGAACAAGGTGGACTTGGATGATCCCGATGAAAAAACCAGCCAGGATATCGGGGGTAATGTGGCGGTTATCACTGCTGGAGGCGGCAAGATAGGGATTATCCAGGCCGTGGAAGGGGGGTATGAAACCTTTGCCGGGTCGTACACCAAAATATACGACGCCGTTTCTCTGAAATTGTTAAAAACTTTTCCCCTGGCCCCGCCATCTGCCGGTAACCGCAAGGTGGAACCCCTGCACCACCGGGACCCCAGTTTGACTATCACCGATAAATACGCGGTGGTTCTTACAGAAGACGATGGGTTCTTTGGGAGCAGCGGAGCTCAACAGTACATCAGCGTGTACGACATAGCCGGAGACAAAAAGGCGTCCCATACTAACGCGTTTAGCGGGGAGGCTAACGGCGCTAGAGGGGATTCCAATCCCGCTCTCAGTGTCGGCACTCTAATGGGGGCTGTGGTAAACGGCGATTACCTCATCTTAGGGGGAAGCATGGGAACCGCAGTATTCAAGATTGACGCCAGCGGCGATACCCTTGCCATTACTAAGGTTGCGGACCAGGATGGTACAGGGAACCACTGGTTCAAGGGTAACGGTTCCTATGTGCTGGAGTCAAAATCCAATACCGGAAAGGTCAAGGTGTGGAAATGGAACGGAGCAGACGCGCCGATAGCGGTTGGAGAAGTTGATGTAAACGGGAATACCAATGGGAACGTACAGGCCCTCTGCTTTGACCCGGATAACCCCGCCACGGCGTATTTCTATTGTAAGCTCGCTGCAGGAACTGGGAATGGGGGAAAGGTGTACAGCGTTGATCTGAGTGCCCAGGGATTACCGAAAACAGAACTGTTCAGTTTTTCCCATTGGGTCATTGGGGTAACCAGCCGGGGTAATCCTACTCCTGCCTACTATGATTGTCCTTTAACCGGGCTTTGGACCATAGAAAAGCAGAAAGCCGGTAATGATGACTATTTTGTATTCTCCGGCAGCTATTCGTATAACAACAACGCCACAACCGTTGGCGCTGTCTTTACGATCAAAAACCCGAAAAAGGAGGATAATTTCGGCGGCACCTACACCAGTGATAGCAATGCAACTCTGGATACTACTGGTAAAGTAACCGTTGAGACCTTCACCGCCCCTTGGAACACCGCAGTACGGACCCTGAAGACTTTCAAGAGTACATCCGGGGACGTTTACTTCGCGGCTAAAAATTACACTGCCAGCGGAGCGGCTTCGCAGTACAAACTGGTCCTTGAGAAGATGAATTAAGTTCCTGTAACCAAAAAGGACGTGAACCAAGAGCAGGGAACCCTTTCGTGATAAAAGAATCGTTCCCTGTTCTTTCTGTTTCCTGTACTGAGGGGAAATTAAAAATCGGGCTATCCTCTAACGTATGCCTGAGACTTGGTGCTGGCGGTGCTGGTGCAGGGCATTATAGACGAGGGCACAAATGAAGTATTCGGGTATCCCAATAGAGCATTTCGGAGGCGCCAATGAACTGGGTAGGGTGCTCAGCATGATACCTGGTATGCTCGGAATCATATAGAGGGTATCCATACTCCGCATCGTATCTCCTATAAGATTGGCACGGGTTATATCGGAATCCCCGGTTTTGATTCAAAAACTAAACCCTGTTTCAAGTATACCTCGGGGGATAATTACGTTAAAAATTATCGGGAATTTATCACAAACCAATTGACAACACCCTTTAAAATCCGCATTGTTCCATTAGTATTAAAGACAGGTATAACACCTATGCACGTTCTTGTTGAAGGGAGGTTGAGAGAGCAGTATTGAAAGGGAGTGATGTGGGCATCAAGGAGATTGCTAAATCCTTCGGTGACTTTAAGGTTTTACATAATATTGACCTGGGAATTAAAAAAGGGGAGTTTTTTTCCCTCCTGGGGCCTTCAGGATGCGGCAAAACGACCCTCCTGCGGATCATTGCAGGGTTTGAAAGTCCCGACCAGGGAAGCCTGCAGTTTGACGGTGTGGATGTGTTGGAACTGCCCCCTAATCAGCGGCAGGCAAATACGGTTTTTCAGAACTACGCCCTTTTTCCCCACCTTTCGGTATTTGAAAATGTGGCCTTTCCCTTACGGATTCGAAGGATTCCTAAGACGCAAATCGCTGCTAAAGTCGATGAATATCTGCAACTGACCCAGATGGAAGGGCATGCCCATAAAAAACCGAATCAGCTTTCCGGGGGCCAGAAACAGCGGGTCGCCATAGCCCGGGCCCTCATCAATGAGCCCCGGGTGCTCCTCCTCGATGAGCCCCTCTCCGCCCTGGACGCCAAGTTGCGTCAGCACATGCTCATCGAACTGGACCAAATCCACGACAAGATCGGTATCACCTTCATCTACGTTACCCACGACCAGCAGGAGGCCCTCTCAGTGTCAGACCGGATCGCGGTAATGAACCAGGGAGATGTGTTGCAGGTGGGAACCCCCTACGAGATCTATGAAAGCCCTGCTACTAACTTCGTGGCCCGGTTCATTGGGGAGACCAATCTCTTCGACGGGGTGGTAGCCTCTGCAGTGTACCTGGATAAACCGGATCCGGAATATATGGTGGAGCTGGATATCCCGGAATTGGGCAGGATCAAGGTTACCACCGTGGATGTGGTGCAGCCCGGGCAGCAGGTGAGTTTTACCATTCGGCCTGAGAAGATCCTCATTTCCAAGGAAAAGCCCGTCACGAAACGGGAAGATATAAATCTTTTCCAAGGCACGGTGGATGAGCCTATCTATTCAGGGTTCCAGACCAAGTTCTACGTGAAAGTCCGGGATAATGCGCTTATCCGCATAATAAAACAACATGCCAAGTATTCTGATGAAGGCCCTGACATCCTGTGGCGGGATGAGGTGTTCCTTTCCTGGAGCGCCCATGACGGGTATATCGTGGAGGTAAAAGCATCGTGAGCGGCCCGGGTAAACGGAATTACGGGCCCCTCTATTCGGCGCCCATGACCGTTTGGTTCACCATCTTTTTCCTCGCCCCCTTGATTATCATCGTGGTCTATAGTTTCCTCAAGAAAGGACTGTACGGCGGGGTGGTGGGAGAATTCTCCCTGGAGGCCTACCAGGGCCTCTCTAACCCCAGCCTGGTCATTACCACGATCCGTACGATTGGAACTTCCATAGTCGCAACGGTGTTGACCATCTTCATTGCCCTACCCTGCGGTTATTTCATGGCCAGGAGCCGGAATCAGACCCTGCTCTTGCTCCTCATCATCATCCCTTTTTGGACCAATTTCCTCATCCGGGTATTTGCGTGGATGAATATCCTGGGGAACAACGGCTTCCTGAACGAATTGTTGCTACGCCTGGGACTGGTGGACGATTATATCCACTTCCTGTACCACCAAGAAACGGTGGTTTTGGTCTTGATCTATATGTACCTGCCCTATGCGATTCTTCCTCTGTTTGCCACCATCGACAAATTCGACTTTTCCCTTTTGGAGGCGGCCCGGGACCTGGGAGCCACCCAGATTGAAGCTATGGTTAAGGTGCTGCTGCCCAACATCAGGAGCGGCATCTATACTGCGGTGCTCTTCACCTTCATCCCCATCTTCGGCGCCTATGCAGTGCCTCTCCTGGTGGGAGGTAAGGATTCCTACATGCTGGGGAACGTCATCGCGGATCAGCTCACCAAGTCCCGGAATTGGCCCTTGGCCGCGGCTATCTCCATGGTGCTTACCCTCATTACCACTGCGGGAGTGGTCCTCATGATGACCCAGCAACAGAAGGATACGGTCCGAACCAAAGGCAAGGAGGCGCGGCAGTGAATCTCAAACGGATCATTCACCACGTCGTAACTTCTTTGAAGCCCGGCAGTTCCCCGGGGGAAGCAGCCCGTCATGCCAAGCGGGCATATCGGAATCAATCCTCCTTTTCCCAAATGGTTTTTATTGCCACCATTGGGTTTCTCTTTCTGCCTCTGGTTGTGCTGGTCTTGTACTCTTTTAATACATCCAAGGGCATGCATTGGACCGGGTTCTCCCTGGTATGGTATGAACAGCTCTTTTTTCATTCCCGGGACCTATGGCGTTCTTTCTGGAATAGTATGTTCATTGCGGTAAGTTCCGCAGCCAGCGCCATGGTTATAGGTACCCTAGGGGCCATCGGGATAAACTGGTACCGGTTTAAGCTCCGGAACTATGTGCAGACTATTTCTTTTCTACCCATGATACTTCCCGAGATCATCATCGGGGTGTCCCTTTCCATTTTTTTTGCCGGGATCAAGATGCGCCTGGGGCTGCTGACCATATTCATCGCCCACACCACCTTCAACTTGCCCTTTGTGTTTCTCATGGTCATGGCCCGGCTGGATGAATTCGATTTTTCGATTATTGAGGCTGCCCATGACTTGGGGGCCAACGAGAGGGAGACCCTCTTAAAGATAACCATTCCCATCTGTATGCCCGGTATTGTGTCCGGTTTCTTAACCGCCATCACCATTTCCCTGGAGGATTTTGTGATCACCTACTTTGTAGCAGGTCCTGGATCCTCAACCCTGCCCTTGTATATCTATTCAGCAATCCGTTTTGGCGTCTCCCCGGTGATCAACGCCTTGTCGGTGGTAATGATCCTGGGTACGGTGTTTCTGACGTATCTTTTGAGGAATTTCCTCAAATACATCGCCGCTAAATAGAGCTGGCCCCGGTTTATGCCGTTTCCGCCTGAGGGGTCCTGTTATCCCCTAAGGCGATACGGGAGGATGGGAATACCATCCCCTATATCATTGTTCTGGTGGAGGCAGAGCCTATACGCCTTTACCATAGGAGGAAAAGATGAAGAAAATACCTGTAGGAAGCGCAGTCCTGCTTCGTAAGGGGCCAGGGCTGCTGGGAATGGCGACCTTTATGGCCCTGTTCAGTGCTGCCAGCCTCTGGGCCGGAGGAGGCAAGCAAGCGGCAAGTAGCTCGAATCGGCTCTATATCTACAACTGGACCTATTATACCCCCCCGTCGATTATCGAGAAATTTGAAAAGGAATACGGCGTTACGGTCATCTACGATGAGTTTGCCTCCAACGAGGATATGTATGCCAAGATTCAATCGGGAGGCAGTGGCTACGATATTGTGTTCCCTTCCGGAGATTACGTGTCCATCATGAGCCGCCAAGGGATGTTCGAAAAAATCGACCGGTCCAAGCTCTCCAACCTAAAAAACATCGATCCCCTGGTCTTACAAAAAGCCACCTATGATCCTGCCATGGAATACAGCGTACCCTATTATTGGGGGGCTGCAGGGATAGCGGTGAATACCGCCAAGGTACCTAACTTTGAAAAGAACTGGTCTATTTTTAGCCGCAAGGATCTGCAGGGCAGAATGACCATGCTTGACGATATGCGGGAAGTCATGGGAGACGCGCTCGTGTATCTAGGGTATTCGGTAAATACCAATGACCCTGCAGCGATTGAAGCGGCCAAGAACCTTATCAACAAAGAATGGAAACCGAACTTGGTTAAGTTCGATGCAGAGGCTTTCGGTAAGGGCTATGCCAACGGGGATTTCTGGGTGGTCCAGGGCTATGCGGAAGTGGTATACGAGGAGATCGCGGATAATGAACAATTAAAGCGGGATACGGTCTTTTTTATACCCAGCCAAGGGGGACCAGCCTATATTGACAGTATGTGTATTTTGAAAGGCGCGAAAAACATCGACCTGGCCCATACGTTTATTGACTTCATCCACCGGCCTGAAATTTACGCGGAGTTTGCCGATTATTTCGGATTTCCCGCTACTGCCAACATTCCCGCCCGGCAGTACCAGAAGGTTACGCCCTATTACCGGGCCGAAGACCTGG
>JAITAI010000123.1 GCA_031284195.1 Treponema sp. | reverse complement strand
GGAAATGCGCGCCGCGCATAGGGAGCAGCGGGCCGCAACTGGCGGCGGGACACGGGACATAGGGCCGATGGGATTGGGAATATGGCTAGCGGCGACAGGGAAACTGCCGTGATTTTCGTGTAATTAGGAAAATGGTCTCTCAGATTTTCTGCGGGGGAGCAATTACTTTCCGCATAAATACTAATTCGACAGTCTCGTTATGTGCAGTAGCCCCATATTTTATTTATTAATCCTTTAATTAGTATTAATGAAACTATATTTTCTATTATTATAATTATACCAAATAACAATATAATAGAACATTCTGATATTATTTTATATTTAACCAATAAGTTTCCAATTATATTTATTAAATTATAAACTATTATTGTTGATATTATAATTATTACCATATAGCTAATTTGTGATTTTACATTTTTAATGTTTAATATCGATAATATTAATCCAAATAAATTTGAAAATATTACTAAGAAACAATTTAATAATATTACGAATATCGAATACCATTGTTTTATATCCATGTTACCAATTATTTTATAATACACTAAATATAATATTCCTGAAAATAGTATTGATAAAATACTGATTATTATATTTTTTATAATATACATTTCTTCTTTTGTGTGTTTTTTACATATATTTATTGATAATTTTATTGGTACAGAAATCATATACAATATATACAACCATACGAAAGGTGCGGTTAATGGAAAACTAGCGTAAAATACTATCATATTATCTGTATCAAAATCTAACATTTTCTGTGGATCCGGTTGATAATTTATGGAATGAACGATATATAAAGATAAACCTATCAGTAAAAATACCCACCAAATAATTAAAAGTATTTTATTTAAGTCCGTCAATGTATATTTTTTTATAAAATGTAACCATGTTATTCTTATCATAACAACCATCCATATAATCATACAGACAATTATTACGGCCTTTACTATTTGAGTCGTATAACTATTCAATTCATTACCCTTTTTTATATTTTATCCATTTATATTATTTTGTCAACTAATTTCAGGGGCAATTGCCCATAACGTCCCGGCTGTAGAACCTGCGATTCGACGGTGTTTGGGAGGCAACATATATGCCAAAACATCGTTCCACAGGAACGCGACCAGGACTGATAAAATGTGAGTAGAGGCTTGCCTGGGAATGAGCAGCGGCACAGCTCATCGTGTCATCGCACCCTATTACGCCACCCCGGTAGATATAACAGTAGTACTCAAGCCCTATCCTTTGTATGCTGTGGTCAATAGTATAAGGGCCCTCCCTACCCCTGGAAGTTTTCTATGGGTTTATCCTGGGTTCCCCTGTAGATTTTGAAACCAATCCCATGATGTGATAGATAGCCGAAGGGGTATCACTGTTCATAAAGTGTTCCCGCTCTGCTGCAGGCAGGTATTCAGCCAAGCGGGCTAGATATTTCAGCAGATCCACCATATCGGATAGGGTAACCGCTCCATCCCATGTGATTTCAATTGCCGGAGAAACTTCAGGTTTTTTTCCAGTTTTTTTTAGAGTTTGGCGTGCGGCTTCCTGCTCTGCCAAAATTTGCTTTATCGTGTCCCGAATCTCAGCGTTACGGGGATTAAACTTGAGGTTAGCGCTTAGGAGCCCCAGAGCATCAGCATACCGGCCTTGCTTACAGAGGATCATTCCCAGCTTATTCGCCGGTTTACACCAACCAGGTCTGCAACGGAGGGCTTCCTGGTATTCAGAGCGGGCATATTCAAGCCGCCCCTGAGCTGCTAAGACCCTCCCATAGTTGTAGTGCAGTACCGCATTATCCGGATCCAAAACCAAACCTCGACGAAACAGGGTACAGCCCTGGGCATATTTCTGTAAAGCCCCATAGATAAGTCCAAGCCCATTGTAGGCCGGTACATACTGAGGGTCCATGGTAAGCATGGTGGTAAAGGCTTCCACTGCTTTCTGGAGCTTCCCTTCACGGAGGGAAGTTTGAACCGTAGTCGTGAGAACCTGGATGGTCTGACGGTACCTTGCCTTATCACGCTGGGCTATATCTTCCTCGACGATCCTGGGGACTACCCCGTGGGTATCTCTATCCCTTATACTTATCATTCAAGCATCCTTAACGGCCGCACGGCAATTTCCCGGGAAAAAGCACCGATATGAGCAGATTCCAAGTGATCATAAGCGGCTACGGCAAAATAGTACAACGTACCATTTTTGAGTCCATCAATACGTATGGAAGTACGGTTTCCCACATTAATGGGAGAGGAACCGAGGAACGCCCCTTCTCCAAAATAATCCCCTTGGGAAGTGCCATAGTACACCAAATAACCCGCTAAATCTGCATCATTACTCGGCTTCCATGAAAGTTCCACTACTCCGTCTCCTGCAATGGCGGTGATCCTTGAGGGCGGCGGCGGAGGCTCATTAGGCTGGTAGTGTACCCGAATTTCATCCAGATAGGGACTGGTCTCACCATCTCCGCTTGGATAAAACACCGCGGCGATCTGTACAAATCTCCCTCGAATTCCAGACAGGGCGGTCCCGGGAACCAAAAGCTGCCAGTCGGATCCGGTGGAAACTTCCCCGGCAGCGGTCTCAGTCCAACGATACGGGGAGTCTGCAGCACGGATAAAAAATTGAAGAGCCGAATCATCGGAAAAACGAAATCCCCCTTGCTCCACATATTCATTCTGAATCATACCCCCTGAGTTAGAGGTTCGTCCGCCAGAGACTTCCACCATGAGGACGCTCGTATTAGTCTCCCCCAGATCTATGGGCCGGGTTTCCACTCGGCCCCCTTGAGTCGGGTATTTATGGATTACCGGATTTGTGATGAAGCAACTGTAGAGCTTCAGTTCATCCAACATCCCTATAAAGTTCTCCCCCAGGGTGAGGCTCCCCTCTTGACCTATACGGGGATAATAGACCTGCCCCCCTTCCCTGCCTCCGGCAGTAACATAGGTAATTGCTTCAAGATACCCGTTGACGAGGTATTCCAGGAGTCCTGTATCCGCATCAAAGCGAATGAGGTGATGGCTCCAGGTTTTCGGAATCAAGGGCTTGGAACCTTCCAGGGAAATGCTTACCCGTTCTGTAGGGGCATTCAGGTAAAAGAAATCCAGAAAAGTCCATTGAAGCCGGTTTTTGGAAGCAGTACACTGGATACGCTGCACGGTAGACTCCCCAGGGCGCTGCTGCTTAGAGGCTATCCAGGATAGGATCTGTTCCCCATTTTCCAGATTCATAGGAAAGAGCCAGAATTGGATGGTAAAATCCCGCAGGATCTGCCCTGGAGCAAGTAAGGCCCCTGCCTGAGGGGTAATGATTAAGGGCGCTTCTGCATTGGCGTTCTTAAGCCGGTTTCCTGAAAAGAGAGCCGCCCCCATCCCAATCCGGGCAAAACGCCGGTCTACGGTGTAAAGTCCTTCTGAGGTCTTTACCCGGTAATGGCCCATCCGGTCGGCAAAACGCCCGGGATCTCCTGCATCAAAGGACAGGTCCATATCGAGGGAGTCCTCAGAATCCGAACGCAGCGCTGAAGAGAGAATCAATACCGGATAGGGTCGTATGGAGGATATTTCCGTGATACCCATACGGTTTTCCACCATATTCCAGTTTGCCCTCCCGCCGATGACCAAGGTCTTTTCCCCAGCCCCGTAGAGGTGCGGGGAAAGCAACACCAGGGTATACAAGATCAACCGGATCGAGGGTCGTGATGATATGGTTTTCATCCCTAAGTTCTGTGGGTTCATAGTTACTTTCATAGCTGGTTTCACCGATAATTATACCTGATGCTTTATATTTTTCCTTTTTCCCTTTATATTATAATCAATCTTGAGTATACTACATCATGAAAAATAACATACCCTTAAAAAAAATAAGAAAAAAGAAAAAACCTGACAGAAAAAAATTAATACCCCTTCTCTTGTTTATCGGTAGAAATAGCTATGAATTCAGCAGGGGTTAAAGAGGATTCAGAAAATTATGCTGCGCTTAAAGCCTTAGCTCATGAGGCACCCAGCGAACCCGGGGTATACCTCTGGCGGGATGAAGAGAACCGTATCATTTACGTGGGTAAAGCCCGGGTATTGCGGAACCGGCTCAAGTCCTATTTTTCAGGCGCCCAAGATATTAAAACCAAGGCCCTCTTACACCACGCCCGAAGCATCGAGACCATTATCGTGGCAAATGAATACGAGGCGCTGCTCTTGGAAAACACCCTCATCAAACAGCACGTCCCGAAATACAACATCAACCTCAAAGACGGCAAGACCTATCCGGTCATCCGGATCACCGCAGAGTCCTTTCCCCGGGTGTTCAAGACCCGGCATATTATTGAAGATACCTCCCAGTACTTCGGCCCTTTTCCCCAGGTCCATGCAGTGGATACCCTCTTGGCCTGTATCGACAAGCTGTTTCCCTTGCGGAAATGCCGGGTCTTTCGGAAACGGGAAAGCCCTTGCATGTATTACCATATTGACCGCTGCCTGGGTCCTTGTTGCGGTAAAATCAGCCAAGAAGCCTACCGGGTCCATGTCATACGGGTCCAGCACCTGCTTTCCGATGAACTGTCCATCGAATCCCTCATCATGGACCTGAGTGTCCAGATGCATGCAGAAGCTGCGGCCCTGCGTTTTGAACGGGCGGTCCAGTTTCGGGACACGATTAAGGCTCTGGAAGACCTGACCGGTCGGCACAGTGCCTTGGTAGACCTGGATCCTGAAGCCCGGGATTACATTGCCTGGGCCAGCGAGGGAATCCTGAGTACCTTTACGGTCTTTTCCTTGCGAGGGGGGAAGATGATTGGCCGGGAACTTTTCCGTACCCGCTCCGCAGCAGGTGAAGCGGAATCCTTGGAAACCTTTGTTGCAGCCTACTATACCCAGGATCGCCCTCCGCCGCCGCATATCTACCTGAGTCCCTGGACCGAGACGCCCCAGACTGGACTCGAAGCAGACCCCGGTTTCCAGAGTCTCCGTCGCTGGTTTATCGAGCAATTCGGGTATACCCCTGAAATTGGTTCCCTAGAGGAGCAGGCATCCCAGGCAGGAACTGCACCGGATCGCCGCCACGGGGCAGTACTGGCTATGGCCCGGCAAAATGCCAAGGAAGACCTCCGGCTCAGGCTTAAAGAACGGGGAGCCGGACCTGCTCTGGATGAACTGGTTCAGGCCCTGGGACTTAGCAGGATACCGGAACGGATAGAAGGCTTTGACATTGCCCAGCTCAATGGCAGACACCCGGTAGCTTCGCTTATTTCTTTTAAGCATGGGAGGCCGGATCGGAAGAACTACCGGTACTTTAAGCTGCGTACGGTGGTGGGGGTGGTGGATGACTTCGCGGCCATGCGGGAAGCAGTGGAACGCCGCTATAGCCGGCTCCTTCGGGAAGGAAAAGAACTGCCGGATCTGGTACTCATTGACGGGGGTATTGGGCAGGTAAACGCTGCTCAGGGAGTGCTTGATGCCTTGGGGATAGCCTGCGATGTAGTGGGCTTGGCCAAACGGGATGAGGAACTCTGGCTCCCCCACAAATCCGCGCCTATCCGCCTTTCCAAACGCTCCGAAGCCCTCAAGGTTCTGCAATTCCTGCGAGATGAAACCCACCGTTTTGCCACCTCTTTTAACCAGCGGCTGCGTTCAGAAGACCTGTTCTTCCCCATTCTCGAATCAGTAGAGGGGATTGGGCCCAAACGGGCAGGGCTTATCATGAAAACCTACGGTCATATAGAGGCCATAGCTGCAGCGGATCCGTCCAGTATGGCCAAAGCCTGCAAGATCAGTGAAACCCTGGCTCAAACGGTCCGAACCGTGGCAGCCATTGCTTTGGAAGACCAGCAAGCTGCCAAAAAACGCCTGCATCCATCAAGAGGCTTACCGTGATAAACCCATCGCGATGGTTCTGGTTTCTCGTTGCGCCGAGCTTCGGGTGTTCAGGTATAGGTTTAGCCAAAACCAAGCAGGAGCCCTGCTTTATGCGGAGAGCAACCCTTAGAAGAGGCGTTCATAAGGGGAATAGTCAAAGGGATAGGGTTCGGTTCCTTCCTGGAGGTCCTGAGGTTCTTCCAGAATAAGCTCTTCGAATTTCCATTGCGCTTCTTCAGCTCTGAGGTACAATTCCCCGGTTATCCATTGGTCCCGGCCCACAAAACGGACCAGAAAAGAGGTACTGCCATCGGGTTCCTCCCGGCCGCCTCCGATCCGGAATTTCTGCGGCTTAATTGCTTCCAAGGCCGTACCGTACTCTTCTACCATCCCCGGATCCGCGTCTTGGAAAACCGGTGCATCCCGGTTTTCCCTGAGCAATGCCCTCAGCAGGTCCAGGGCGAGGGTATAGGCCCCTTCTGGCGCCTCTCCCCGGCCTAAAGGCCCAATAACCGTGTCTTGGGGGTACCGAGGTGCTTCCCCTCGTTGAGGTCTTCTCAACGTATCCGGTACGGAAGTTCCGCCTGCAGGCTCGTTTTCTGCAGCCGGAATACTTCCCAGGGCATATAGACCCAGGAGGAATAACCCTATAATCCTTACCTTGTTCATATATTAGGTGTATCCCCAGGTTTCCTATTCCGTCAAGCGCTCCCCGGTGGCTTTAGGGGAACGGCATTTACTTCTGCGGCTCCGGGGTTCGGAGCCCCGATAGGTTCTCCTTAGATAAATTATAGAAGGAAGTTCTATTGGGAACCCCGGTTTCCTCGTTCCGAGACCCGGCTTCCTCTCTCCAAGACCCGGTTCCCTCGCTCTGAGACTTGGCTTCCTCGTTCCGAGACCCGGTTTCTTCGCTCCGAGACCCGGTTTCCTCTTTCTAAGACCCGGCTTCCTTGCTCTGAGACTTGGCTCCCTCGCTCCGAGACCCAGTTTCCTCTTTACTAAGACCCGGCTTCCTCGAACCAAGACACGGTTCCCTGTCTCCAATATCCGGCTTCCTGTCTCCGATATTCGGTTTTCTGTCTCCAAGACCTGATTTTCTCTTTCCAAGACCTGGTTTCTTCGCTCTGAGACTTGGCTCCCTTGCTCCGAGACCCGGTTCCCTCTTTCTAAGACCCAGCTTCCTGTCTCCAAGACCCGGTTCCCTCTTTCCGAGACCCGACTTCCTTGCTCCGAGACTTGGCTCCCCCGTTCCAAGACCCGGCTTCCTCGCTCTGAGACTTAGCTTCCTATCTCCAAGACCTGATTTTCTCTTTCCGAGACCCGGTTTCCTGTCTCCGAGACTTGGCTCCCTTGCTCCGAGACTCGATAGTTCCCTTCAGAGCCGAAGGAGCTCCCCCGTTAGAAAAAGTAAATGACCTTTCCCTGGGCGGCTCCTAGGATACAGACCTAAAAAAATCTTTTCCAAGAACCCACAGGAAAACAAATCTCTCCCCTGGGCTTCTTGAAAAAAGGCGAAACTTCCTAGAAAATCCGGCTTCTTTCTCCCACAAGAAGGACTCACCGGCGGTTTTCTGGGCCAATACTTCCTAGTACTGTTCCAGTTCCCGTTCAAGCTCCTCCAGGCGTTTAGAAAGGGATGCAATGGTCCGTTCCAGCCGTTTTTTTTCTTTTTCGA
>JAITAI010000110.1 GCA_031284195.1 Treponema sp. | reverse complement strand
GTTTATCAGCCCCCAGGGATTACTTGTCAGAAGCTTGGTTCACTGCTATTATGACCAATAGAGGAAAAAATGGAAAAGAATGAACGGCTTGTATCATTGCTTCGCCGGTATGAAGAAGTGTCCTTGCTCATTCAAGACCCGAATTTGGTAAAAGATCAGCATAAATACCGGGATATAATGAAAGAATATGCTCAGCTCAGCGCCATTGCCGCAGCCTACGGGGAAGTTACCGGTTTATATGAACCGATTAATGACGCTAAAACCCTCTTGCAGCATGAAAAGGACCCGGAGATGCGGGAACTTGCCAAAGAGGAGATTCAAAACCTGGAATGTCTTTTGAAAGACGCAGAGGATCGGCTCAAATTGCTCCTTATCCCCAAAGACCCCCTGGATGAAAAGAACATCATCATGGAAATCCGGGCTGGAACTGGAGGAGATGAGGCCGCCTTGTTTGGAGCGGATCTGTTTCGCATGTATGCCCGTTTTGCGGAAACCAAGAATTGGAAATTTGAAATCATGAGTTCCAATGAAACCGAACTGGGGGGGGTTAAGGAAATCATTATTGCTATCAGCGGCAATAATGTATACGAAAATCTGCGGTATGAATCCGGGGTTCACCGGGTACAGCGGGTCCCGGCCACCGAGGCTTCCGGCAGGATCCACACCTCTGCGGTAACTGTGGCAGTGCTCCCCGAAGCGGACGAGACTGAAATTGATATCCGCCCGGAAGACCTCAGGATTGATGTGATGCGGGCCGGAGGGCCTGGAGGACAATGTGTTAATACCACTGATTCTGCGGTCCGGATCACCCATATCCCTTCGGGGGTGGTAGTTCATTGCCAGGATGAAAAGAGCCAGATCAAAAACAAAGCCAAGGCTATGCGGATTCTTCGGGCCCGGATTTATGAACTGGAAGCAGCCAAGGCCCACTCTGAACGGGCCGAGGCCCGGAAAAACCAAGTCGGCAGCGGGGACCGTTCCGAACGGATCCGGACTTATAATTTTCCCCAAAACCGGGTAACGGATCACCGGATCAACCTGACCCTGTACAAGCTGGATCTCATCATGCAGGGAGAGGTGGAAGAGCTCTTCGACGCCCTCAAACTCTCTGCCAAAGAAGCGGTGCTCAGGAGCGACCGGCCTGAACCGCCTAAGGTTGAAGCTGCCCCAGCGCCTTTGCCGGTCCCGGTGTGATGACCTTACGGGAAGCCCTTGCAGCGGGGACAGCCTTCCTCAAATCTGCATCCTTCCCCTTTTCCCAGGCAGTTCAAAGAGAATCCACGCCGGTTTTAGATGCAGCCCTGCTCCTGGCTTCGGTACTCCAAACCGACCGGACAGGGCTTATCTTGCGGGAGGCTGAACCGGTTTCAGAAGGGGACCTGCAGCACTACACCTGCCTCTTAGAACGGCGTCTTAAAGGAGAATGTGTGGCTTGGATTCTGGGGTACAAGGAATTTTGGGGACTCTCCTTTACCGTAAGCCCGGAGGTCCTGGTCCCCCGTCCTGATACGGAAACCTTGGTGGAAGCAGGCTTGGCCGCGATTGACCGGTTTCCTTCAACCGTGCCTTGTACCCTCCTGGATCTCTGTACCGGTTCCGGAGCCGTGGCCATTGCCTTGAAACATGAACGCCCAAGTATCGAAGTATACGCCTCAGATATATCCCCTGCGGCTTTGGCAGTGGCCAAGCGTAATGCGGCTCGGCTGCTCCCTGAGCCGGGTATGTATAGTATCGAAAGTGATCTGTTCCATCGGATTACAGGACGGTTTCATATCATCACGGCCAATCCTCCCTATGTGCCTTCGGATCTGATCCCCACCCTGGCGCTAGAGGTGAGACGGGAACCGCAGCTGAGTCTGGACGGCGGAGCAGACGGACTGGACCTTATCCGGCGGATCCTGGCGCAGGCGAAAGCCCATCTATACCCTGGGGGGACCTTACTCATGGAAGCGGATCCAGGGCAAATGCAGGCCATCACCGGGATACTCGAGCATCATGGGTATAGGCCGATCACCACGATGCCTGATTTGTCTGGTATGCCCCGGGTTATCATCGCGGGGTTTACAGGCTCAGATTCATAGGAGAAAATAAAAAATAATGGCGGGGCTCCTTATGAAGTGCTGCTCCCGCACGAGGCTTCATGGGGAGTATACAAAGGAGGCTTCTATGGATAGGGGGATAGCGGCATTTAAGGAAAAAATCCGGATCTACGACGCCAAAGCGCAGAGCAGGATCATCCAAGCCTTGGAATGGGTCCAGGCGCTGAGAGGGGATAATCCGGCAGGGGAAGCGGGCCTCCTCCATTCCTTTGCTAGTGCGGCGATTCTCATGGAACTTAACTTGGATCCGGACACCATCATCGCCACACTGCTCCTCCATAGTGCGGTGAACCCTGGGGTTCCAAGCCTTCACCCAAAACCGCGGCAGCTTAAAACGTCCGCTGATAACCCTGTTCCCAGTACAGGACAGCCGATTACCCTCAAAACAATCCGGGAAAAGTTCGGCCCTATCATTACCCTCCTGGTAGACGGGGTAGTCCGGATTAGGGATATTGCCGCAACCAACAAAACCATGGCAGAAGCAGAGCACATACGGAAGATGTTTTTCGCTATGGCCAAGGATATACGGGTTATTTTCATAAAACTCGCAGACACCCTCTGTTTCATGCGAACCTTGGACCGGCTTCCCCGGGAGCAGCGCCGGCTCGTGGCCCAGGAATGTCTGGATATCTACGCTCCCTTAGCGGATCGGCTGGGGATAAGCTGGATCAAGGCCGAACTAGAGGACCTCTCGCTGAAACACCTCAACCGGGAAGCCTATCAGCAAATCAAGGAGATCGTGGCCTTGAAACGGGGAGCCCGCCAGCAGTTTCTCGATACGGTGCAGCAGCGGATTATGCAGGAAGCTGCTGCCGTGGGCATCAATATTCAAGTATTCAGCCGGGCTAAGCACTTTTATTCCATATATCACAAGATGCGGAAACGGAACAAAGAGGCCCAGGATATCTACGACCTCTTCGGCATCAGGATCCTCTGCGACAGTGTGGAGCATTGTTATACCCTCCTCGGTCTTGTCCATCGCTTGTGGAAGCCCTTGGAGGGCCGTTTCAAAGATTATATAGCTATGCCCAAATCCAACGGATACCAGAGCCTCCATACCACGGTGATGGCCTTTGCAGAGGATCCAGAAGGAAAACTCCTGGAAATACAGATCCGCACCGGGGAAATGCACCACATCGCCGAATACGGGGTGGCAAGTCACTGGCTGTATAAAAAAGCCGCCACCCGGGAAGGGGTACGGCCCTTGGACATTTCCATTGTCAATCGGCTGCGGGCCTGGAATCCCCAGGCACAGGAGAACCGGGAAATCCCGAGTTCTGAATCTTTTCTTGAGAATATAAAACAGGAACTCCTTAAAGATTCGATCTATGTGTTTACCCCCCAAGGTAAGGTGATCGAGCTTCCTGCGGGGGCCACAGCCATTGATTTTGCCTATCATATTCATTCCGCCATTGGGGATCATTGTCTCGCTGCCAAAGCTGACGGGGCCATCATTCCCTTGAGTTCGGAATTGAAGCATACCCAGGTAGTAGAGATCCTTACCTCCCCGGCAGCCCACCCCCATCTTAATTGGCTCCGCTTGGTCAAGACCTCCAAAGCCCGCAGTAAGATCCGTGCTTGGCTTCAGCAGCATGATGATTCCCTGATCATCGAAAAAAACGTGGTTGCCAAAAAGAAACCGGCCAAAGAAAGCCCTTCCTCAGGAAAGGAACATCCGGTTAAAGAGCGCGCGCAAGCGCAGTCTGCTGAGGAAAAAGCCCCTTCACCGGTACAGTGGGTCCTCCCCCAGCAGCTTACCGAGGGAAACGCCCTGCATGTCCGGGTAGCAGATGAAAAAAACCTGATGATCCGCTTTGCCCGATGCTGTTGTCCTGTAACTGGAGACCCCATAATCGGTTATGTTTCTCGAGGCCGGGGCATCATCATCCACCGGAAGCATTGCAGCAACCTCGCGAATATCCCTGATTTTGAAGAGCGGAAGATCCCCACGGTTTGGGAGAATGCGGATCCCGTGCTGGTGAAGCGTTTCAAGGTGGAATCCCGTTTATCTGCAGACCTATTCTCGGAGATTGAAGGGGCGGCTCGCAAATACCAGGGGCATCTCATCGAAGGCCGCCTGGAAGAGACGGCGGCAAACCGGCTGACCGGTTTTTTTACCTTGCAGCTTGAGCAGGCAGAAGACGTAAAGAAGATCATGAAGAACATCCGCGGCATTCCTG
>JAITAI010000060.1 GCA_031284195.1 Treponema sp. | reverse complement strand
AAGCGGCGGGCTAAAAACAGGTCATAGGTAACGGCGTTGCCTGAGGCGGGGGTTACCGTGACAAACCGGGTGGAGGCCTTCCCGGTGAGGTTCGTCGCCAAGGCGGATAATCGCGTAAGTCCATCAACAGAAATATTACCAGATTTGATAGCTTCTCCTGTTACCAAAACATTGAAACGCCCCATGTGGGTCAGGGTAAAGGAAACCCCAGACATCGGATAATTCCGTGAAACCAGATTTACCACCTCAGCCCTCAATTGGAGATAGGTTTTACCTCGGGCATTTAAGGTTCCCATGTTTTGTACTTTTAATTGATACCCCGCATCGAGGGTAAGGGGAGTGCTAACCCCTCCTCCTAGAGCAGTAGCAAAATAGGCAAGGGTATAGACATCACCAGGGGTTGCAGGATAATCCGAGGTCGAGAGAGCTAACATTAAACGAGAAGCCGGATCTTCAGAACTCATTTGTTGAGACGAAGAACTTTCAGAACTTTGGGGAGCTACAGGAACGATTCCCAGTAACCCAATAAAAACTGAAATCCCTAAACATTTACCGATAATTTTAGTAGTCATATAACCTCACTCCGAATAATATAGTGCTTGTACATTATAGAAAAAATTCTGTTCTGTCTATATGGTAAATAGGATTATCCTGTTAATACAGGAATATTACGCAATATAAGCTGTTCATAAGTAATGGTAGCACTAGTAGTACAGGCATATAACAGTCGATTAAAGAGTTCAGGGGCAACTCGGCGGCGATTGGTACGAAAACAAAATTCTGAAAGATATGCGGATAAATATTTGGTCCCTAAACCATGATAGGTACCTGCAATAAATGCTTTTGCGTTGGAAATCATCGTATGGAGCCATTTCAAATGGTCGGGATTCTTTCTATCATATAATGATAAAGGACCATAGTGGTATTTCCCGTCTGTCACAGCTTTCATATAAGCACGATAAGCATCGCTATTGATAGTTGATCCGTCTGCGATGTGTTTATTCACAAAATCTGCGAGACCCTGATCTTGATTGGTTTCAATAACATCCATTTTTATATATTGCGGTCTACCTTGTTTGTCTAAGGATATACCTGCTACTACCGGTACGGTATGAGTACCACAGATCCGTTTACCCCCTTCTATAGGAGCGCCAAAAGATGTTTCGTTTAATGCGACGATTCCTGCAAGCTGATATTGGGCATCGCAATCCCCCATAGCTTTTCTAATCTTATGCAACATGAGCCATGCCGCTTGATATGAAAGGTTCAGTTCCGTGGTGAGTCGCGTTGCAGAAACCCCTCGTTTATCGTGTGCCGCTAAGTAGATGGTCCAAAACCATTTATGCAAGGGTATATGGCTTTTATGGATTACAGTTCCTGCGGTTACAGAGGTCTGATGCTTACAGGCTTTACATTCATAGCGTTTTCGTTTTTCTATAGGATAATAGGTCGTATTTCCACATCGGGGACATATAAAACCATGAGGCCATTTGATATGGAATAGGTGTTTCCTGCATTTTTCTTCTGTGTCGAACTTCTTTTGAAAGTCTAATAGGGTCAGCTTTTCGTGTTTTGCCATTAAGGTCTCCGATAGTTACTTTTTTATCTTGTATCGGGTTTTACAAAAAATTTCAATCCCTTATACTCTCAAACAGAGTATACTTGGCAACCTTACCTATAGCAGTGTACACTAGGGGCATCCTATGTATGAACGGACAATCAATCTTCAGGAATATGGAAACCATGAGCATACCCCTGCTTTACTGGAAGCAGGAATAGGGTGTTTACGCAGATCAGACCCGGATATTGAGCGGTTTCTGGGAGACAGGACCGGAACGCTGGTAGCCTTACTTGAACGGTATATCCACGAAATTGAACGCTTTAATCCGGTTTACCATCTGGTGAAAGTGCGGAACCGCCAAGAACTGGTGGTCAAGCATATCCTTGATTCTTTAGGCCCCTTGGGGATCATCCTTCGCTTTACCGAAAGCCTACGGGACGGGCGTGTCCCTGCCCTGCCCTGGCGTTTTGCGGATGTAGGTTCCGGCGCAGGGCTGCCAGGCATTCCCTTGGCCATAAGTCTCCGGGATAGCGAACAATACGGGTTTACCTTGATTGAGCGGATGGGAAGGCGGGCAGGGTTTCTGAGAAATACCCAGGCCATACTGGGGCTTCCTCATGTTACGATTGAAGAAGGGGAAATGGAAAAGTCCCCTTCAGGACGGTTTCATCTCATCATGTTCAGGGCCTTCCGGCCTTTGGAACCGATGCTCCTGACATCGCTTTTCCGGCTTTTGGTGCCCGGAGGGGCCTTGTTCGCCTATAAGGGCCGCCAAGAAGCCATTACCGTGGAGATGCATCGGGTGGAAGCCTCGATTGGAAGCTGGGAGCGCATACCCTTGCGGATTCCTTTCCTTGAGGAGGAGCGGCATCTGGTGGTACTCAGGCCTCCGCTACAAGAGACAAAGTCCTGGTGAAGGGTTATGGTGGAGATGACAGGTCCGCATCTTGTTCTTTAAAGAAGCGCTGTGCAGTCTCACGAACCCTGGGCCTTATTTTTGGAGCAAAATGACCTGTTGTATCAGACTGGAGCGCCCCTAGGGGTCGTTCCTGGGAAATGAGCCGGACCTTGGCAGGATGCGGCCCGGTATAGAGGGCGAACGGTCCCTTACGCTCAAATGTATGTTATCCCCGGTTCGTTGCATTCATTTTTGTTTTGAAATCCTGGAGAACCCCTTGGCAGGCATCCTCTAGGCCTTTCCGGTCCAGGGGAAGCGTATCCGTATTTCGAGCCATAATCGTGTGTTCTAGCCGTGCATTGAGCAAATGAAATACCAGTCGTAGTTGTTCTTCCATCATAGCGGCTCCCCGGGAATCCGAAGAACCAAAAGTAACCAGAAAAAGGGCGTATTTTGGTCTTTTTACGGGTTTTTGAATCCCCAAAGAGAACTTGGCTTCATAGTACTGCTGGGTACGGTCAAGAATAGCCTTCAAAGGAGCGGGAAATCCAAGGCAAAACACCGGAGAAGCTACCACTAACAGGTCCGCATCTTGAAAAGCCCGGTCTATGGGAATGAAATCATCATAGGTGCAGCCTTGGGTGTGCTTGCAATACCCGCAATGGATGCAAGGTTTAAGGGCAGCCTCATAAGCGGGGATGATCTGCACCGGATCCTCTGGCCTCATCTGATCATGCCACTGAGTTACAAAACAATCCACCAGCGCTGCAGTTGCCCCCTTGGGACGAGGAGAACCCATTAATACGAGGGCATTTTTGGGTTCTCGACGCTTTTTGGTTTCTCCCATACCGGCCCCTTTAGGTTTTGCTGCTCACCCTCTGGGACATCTTCTGGATCCCTTCCCATAAACCGTTGAGATAACAAACCCCCAAAGCCCGGTCATAGAGACCGTAGCCCGGCATGGCCCGTTCTCTCCAGATGGTCCGGCCATGATCCGGCCGGATGGGGCCGTCAAAGCCGGTATCGTAGAGGGCCTTCATGATGGCAAACATATCCATAGATCCATCCGCTGAGAGATGAGCACATTCCTCAAAATCACCGGGACCGTTGTGACGTAGATTCCGTACATGGGCGCAGTGGATCCGGCCTTTGAGGGCGGTGATAAGGTCTGGAATGTCATTGTGCGGATTAGTGCCTAGACTACCGGTACAGAGGGTTACCCCATTGTAGGGATTATCCACCGTGGTAATGAGCCGTAGGAGTTGTTCCTTGCAGGTCATGATCCGGGGAAGTCCAAATACCGACCATCCAGGATCATCCGGGTGCATGGCCATCTTGATGCCGTACTGCTCGCAGGTAGGCATGATCGCCTTAAGAAAATAGGTGAGATTAGCAAAGAGCTGTTCCCCATCAATGCCCTGGTACCGTTCAAATAGCTTTTTAATATGACCTAGACGTTCTGGTTCCCAGCCTGCTAGCGTATAAGCCTGGGACTGGGTCTGCATGGTTTTGAACATAGCTTCAGGATCCATACGATCAATGATCCTTTGATCGTAGCTCATAGCAGTACTACCGTCTCTTCGCGGCTTGGCCAGATCCGAACGGGTCCAATCAAAGATAGCCATAAAATTATAGCAGACCATAGATACACCCGCTTCCCCTAAACGGCTAAGAGTGGCGATATAATGGTCAATATACATGTCCCGATCCGGCTCCCCGGTTTTGATAGCATCGTGAACATTGACGCTCTCAATTCCAGCTAGGGTAAGCCCGGCAGCCGCCACTTCGGCTTTCATGGCCGCGATGGTTTCTCGTTCCCATACATCCCCTGGCTTGGTTCCGTATAGGGTAGTAATAACCCCGGTTACCCCGGGGACTTGTCGAATCTGTGCTAAAGTAACAGAATCATAGCCGGTTCCAAACCAGCGCATCGTCATGTGCATAAGGTGATTATACCCAAAAGCCGGTACTTATTCAAAGGACAGGGCGATCTTCTTGATAGATGGGTCTCCTGCATCGATCATGTTGAAGGCTTTAATGGCCTCCGCAAAAGGAAGTACATGAGAAACCGCCCCTTCGATGGCGATCTTTCCTTCATTATAAGCGGCAATCACTTCTTTAAATTTGTTGTTTTGTAGTCGTGAACCTCGGACATCCAATTCCTTAGCGGTGATCTTGAACTGCTGTACCGGGGAAGGCTCGTCCAGGAAGGCCATAGTGATGATCCGTCCTGCATTGCAGGTGAGGTCCGTAAGCAGAGGCAGAGAACCGGGGAACCCTGCGGCGTCAATCGAAACCGTGGGGCCCCAAGGGGTATATTCCTTGAGTTTTGCAGCCAGGTCTTCTTTTTTAGAGTTGATCACTTCACTCACCCCTAAGGCTTTGGCTTCTGCCAGGCGCTCGTCCACCACATCCGAAACGATGATCCGGGCGCCGGTTAAACGCGCCGCCTTAATGAGGCTCTTTCCCAGGGCTCCGGCGCCAAGAATGAACAGGATATCCTCTTTGGTGATTTCCGCCCGGGAACAGGACTGAAAGGCAATGCTCATAGGCTCGATCATCACCGCATCGGTAAAAGAAAGGTTTCGCGGCAAAAGGTGCAGAGCTTCCTCTCCGGCTACCAGGTATTCCCGGTAACCCCCGTCAATATGCACTCCCCGCACTTTCAGGTTACAGCAAATATTGGGCCGGCCTATACTACAGGGATAACAGGTACCGCAATTGACGATCTGATCCACAATCACCGGGTCCCCGATTTTCACATGGGTAACGTCCTTCCCAATCTCCGCGACCACCCCTACTATCTCATGCCCCATGACCCGGGGGTAGGTGGCCACCGGGGAAGTGCCGTGGTAAATATGCACATCCGAACCGCAGATCCCTGCAGCCTTCATCTTGACCAGTACATCGGTAGATTTTTCTATCTTAGGGATATCCACTTCAAGCATCTTCAGAACTTTTGGTTTTTCCGTTAGTAGTTGTTTCATGTTTTCTCCATAATCTCCATAATAAGTATACTCAACCGCCTATCCATTTAAGGGGTATGGTAATCAGGGGGGGGAAGAATACCAGCAGGAATACCAGAATCATCTGAAAGATATAATAAGGGATAACCGGCCCTAACAGTTCCTCCATTTTAACTTTTCCCGTAGCGCAGGCAACGTTGAGGACCGGTCCCACCGGCGGGGAAGTCAATCCCAGGACATTTGCCAAGGTAAACACCACCCCAAAATACACCAGATCAATATGAGCGGCCTTGAGCAGGGGCAACATGATGGGAGTCATAATAAGAATCGTCGGCACCACATCCACACAGGTTCCCATAAGAATAATGATCACTTGAAGCACAAAATTGAGGAGTATGGGCCTACTCACCAAAGGGCTTAAAGAAGCGGTTATAAGCTGGGGAATCCGGGAAATGGTAAGGAAATACGCCGCAACCTGGGCTGCGGCAGCGAGGAACATGACCACCGCAGACATCTTCGCCGCAGCGATGAATGCATGGAAAAGGGCTTTCGGCGTTAGTTCCCGGTACACGAAGATACCGATAATGAGGGCATAGACCACTGCGACCACCCCGGCCTCGGTGGCGGTGAATATGCCCCCCCGCAATCCAAAGAGAATGATCAAGGGAAGCAGTAAGGCCCACAACCCGTTAAAGAATATCATGACTGTTTCTTTGAAGGTCGGCTTGGGAGCATCGGATTTTATCGCGTCCTTACGGGAAACAATGAACCAGACCACGCTCATACCCAGGGTAAGGTACACTGCCGGGGCGATCCCCCCTAAGAACAAGGCCTTGATCGATACCCCCGCAGCAACGCCATAAACGATCATGGGAATCGAAGGAGGCATGATGGGAGCCACAATATTCGCGCTGGCCACCAAGCCCGCGGCTTTTGCCCGGTTATACCCCGAATTAGCCATCATGGGAATAAGGATCGCTCCCAGCGCTGCGGTACTGGCTACTGCAGACCCCACGAGACTGGCAAACATGAGGCAGGCCAGGATCGTTACGTATCCCAATCCTCCCCGGACCCGGCCTACAAAGATATTACAAAAATCAATAATCCGTTTAGTAAGGCCCCCCTTGTTCATCAATTCTCCTGCCAATACAAAGAAAGGGAGGGCCATCATGGTCACGCTGTCAGTGCCCCGCATCAGTTGGGCAGCTACAATCTGGGGATTCGTCGCGTTTCCACCCATGGCAAGAGCAGTCGTAGCTGCGGACAGGATAAGGGAAAACGCAATAGGAAGGCCCAGCATTATGGAAATAACCAAGGACGCTAAAAAAACCGTTGTGAATAGGGCAACCATAGTATTCTCCCTCCTTACTGAGCATCCACAGCTTGGTCCGTATCATGATCATCACGGATTGTGATGAGTTCAGAAACCGACATTTCCAAGATGATTAAACGGAAGAGGTTTGCCAAAGCGATAATCCCAATGGCAATACCCGTTATGAGGCCCGACGTATACACCAAAAAGGTGGGAAATTTGGTGGCTACCCAGTTATCATGCAAATTTTGGATAACCAAGCCCCAACTGCCCTGAGTGAGGATAACCATAAGCCAAATAATACACCCCTGGACGAGGACATAGATGAGTTTTTGCCCAAAGACCGGCACCCGGTTCAAAACACTGTCGATGAGCAGATGCCGGTTATCCCGCATGGCTCCTATGGAACCTAGATATACCAAGTAAATGAAGCAGAGCCGGGCAATTTCCTCGGACCATGCAAAACCCCTGCTGAATAGGTACCGGAAAACCACGTTCATAAAGACAAGGATTATCATGACCGCTAGAAAAAAGGCAATCAGAATTTCAATAGCCTTAAAAAGGGTATCTAAAATCTTTTTCAACAAAAACCTCCCCTAAACAACAAAGATAAACCTTGCCCTTGGTTAGCCTCTGGTATTGAAACCAGCAGGCTAACCGCTAGCAATCTATTGGACCGCTTTGATCCGGTCAGTGAGGGATTTTGCCCATGGGTTTTCTGCGTAGAGTTTGTCGGTAAGAGGCTGAATCAAGTCGATGATCCGCTGCTGATCCGCTGGAGTAGTGGGTGTTACGATTACCCCTTTATCCTGCAAGACTTTGCGGTCGCTATCC
This sequence comes from Treponema sp., assembly GCA_031284195.1. Classification (GTDB taxonomy): domain Bacteria; phylum Spirochaetota; class Spirochaetia; order Treponematales; family Breznakiellaceae; genus JAIRLU01. Next base: position 1,659 of record JAITAI010000060.1, on the reverse strand, counting down.
ACGCTCTTGATATAGTCGTCCCAGGCCTTCACCGCTGTGGCTTTTGCCGCATCGCTGACGACTTTTTGCTGCTCTGGGGTGAGCTTATCGTAGAAACTTTGGCTTACCACGATTTCCAGGGTGGCAATAATATGGTTGGTCTCATAGAGGTATTTCTGTACCTCATAGAAAGCCTGGCTTATCACCGTAACCATACCATTGTCCTGACCATCCACCACGCCGGTTTCCAAGGCAGAGAAAAGCTCTCCCAAGGGGATGACCTGCGCGCTGGCCCCTAAATTTTCGGCAATTCCTACGTGGATCGGATTACCGGGCATCCGAAATTTCTGACCCTTAAACTCATCCACGGTGGTAAGGGGCTTATTGCTGGTAAAGGTCCGGGCGCTGTTCGGCCCCCAAGCCAACATGTAGACGGTGGGGAATTTCTGATGGAATTCCTTGTTGATTTCTTCTGCAATAGGACCGGTCCAGACTTTCTTCGCATGGTTAAGATCACGGTACAGGAAGGGCCAGTCGGAAATCAGCATGGTAGGATATTCCTGGTTCATCGGGGTACCCACGATGGCAATCTCAATGGTTCCGTTGCGTACTCCGTTCCACAGATCCGCTTCATTACCTAAGGTACCGTCATGGTATACATCTACTTTCAGGGTTCCCCCTGAAGCTTGTTCTATCTGGGGCTTAAATACAGTATCCAAAGCTGCTGCCATGGGATGGGTACCACCCCAATTGTCCCCCACCTTGATAGTTACCGTTTTCGGGGTTGAACCGGCTGCAGGTCCTTGGTCTTTACTACCACCTGCAAAGAGACCGCCCACTGCAGCAAAGCCCAACAAGACCCCTGCTGCCCATTGTTTTCTACATTTCATAGTTTCCTCCAAAAGATTGTAAAGATTATTCTAATAGATAATATCATGGGGATACGGTATTGTCAACTTTTTTATAGCAGTCCGAGGCAATTTTTGAGGATCCCCTTTCAGGTAGGATAAACCCAGGATATCAATTTTTTTTCTCAAGGGTGATCGTTACCTTCCCCACCCTCAAATTTTCTACAGGTTTATCTGGCTTATCGGGGGACAAAATAAAGAAACCTATTCATTGGGCTTCGGCAATGGCTAAAGTCCATACAGCCTTAGTGGCAGGATCCGTCCAGGTTTCCAGTACATAAAAACCCCCTAATGTACCGGAAGCTGTAACTTCATTGGTGTTTACTACTGAAAAAGACGAAAAGGCACTCCCCGACTTTTGGACGCTTTCCACCTTGGAGGTTACGGTGTTTGAAATGGATTCAATAATCGAGAAAACCGCATTCTCATAAGAGGCAATCACCGTGTCTTTATGGTACAACCGGGGCCCCGCGAATCCAACCCCCACCCAAAAACCGGAAATCTGTTTTGGCGGATTATCCACCCACTGAGGCCGTTCGTTTTTAGCAGTGTACCGATGCTTAACCGGGAGACTCCGGGAAGCCCGATACCGGGTACGGACAAAGACCGCTTGGTGTTCGATCCGTACATCCTGTTCAGGATCAAATTCCAATGCCTCCCGGTAATTTCCATACCCTTCCTCATCGTAATGCAAGGCCCCTTGATGTTCGGATCGGTAATCCAAAAAACCGCTTCCGATTTCCACCCGGTGTAAGATTTCCCCCCCTACCCT
>JAITAI010000286.1 GCA_031284195.1 Treponema sp. | reverse complement strand
CAGTGTATTTTTGGACTTTAATAATTTTTGCTTTTTTATTTGGGAAAGAGGCCTATGATGAAAAAGAACGGGAATGAATCTACCACGTATGATGCGGACAAAACCGCTGAAGACCAATGTAGCTCGTAGACTGATTGCCCTCAAAGACAGGAATAGGGTCCATAGATTACCCTGATTTTCACGGATGTATGAACCCTTTTGATATGAAAAATCCGTGTAATCTGTAGATATTCCTTATCGCAAGTATCCCCCTTGACCGGGTTCGGCGGTTAGGGACCGTCTTCAGACCTAGGCTATCTAACCATTGACATAGCCTATGTGGATAGTGGTAAGGCCCGCGGGGAGGTTTACCCTGCTTAAGTTCGTCTCGTAAGATGTTTCACATAGCCTATGTCTGACCCCTGTGATCGGTTATACGTCAGGGGATAATTGCGTTCCTTATTTCTTTACCGTGCTTTAGGGCAATCAACCTACTCGTTCATTATATTGCAAACGGGGCGCTCCGTGGGTTCATACAAGAATTCTTCCATAAATATACCCTGACCTGGTTTCAATCTGAAGTTATTCAATCTGCTCGATAGTTCTGTATGCTCGTCCTCTGAGCGCTTCCTTCTCCCATCATTGAAAAGTACGGAGTTTTTCACCAACTTCAGTTGTAGTGACGTACACCAGACCTATAGAAAATCATTCAAGCCCATTACCTTATCTACCGGCAGCGAGAATACCAGGCCTTCGGCTTCGGTGGTAATGCCGTAGGCTTGGCTTACCGCCTGCATGATGGGAACCTTTCGGTCCCGGCTGGTCAGGATGAGGATGATTTCCTTTTCGTCCTGCACGGATACGCCGAAAAATTTGACCCTTTTCTGGTGGTCAAGCCCCCGGGCATTGATCACCGTTCCGCCGGTAGCCCCCGCTTCCCGGGCTACGGTCATAAATTCATCGCTATAGCCCTGGTTGATTATGGAAATGATCAGATCGTTTTTGATTTCAGTACTCATTTTTACTTCCTCCTTAGTGTTCCTTTCCTGATTTTCCGACGTTTCAGGCTTATGAATGGGACCTGGTTCTTTAAATAACTTAAATATGAGGTTATTTATCCCCGAAAGCGGAACCGTAAAGGCAATACCCGCTCCAACGCTATGAACCCCTAGCTTTTTCCGTACCTCCTGAATCAAAAACGGCGCCATCCCCGCTTGTTCCAGACAGAGAATCACCGCTTTTTCACTGGATCCGATACCAAGGACATCAAGAATTTCCGAATTAGCCGTTCCTTTGCCTTTACTGACAAAATGGAAACGGATCCTTTCTTGATCAAAAACCTTAGAAACTACCTTGAGCTTATTCCAGTCAATAATAACAAACAGCAACTTGAGCACCGGCGCCGTATTATTCATACCAGGCCTCCTCCTCAAATAGGACTATTTCTTCTGCCTTTTCGGTTCGTATCTTCTGGATTTCCTGTTCTGTCTTTTTGGCGGAACTCTTCAGCTTGCTGCCGTATATGAGTCCCATGCCTTGTATAACGATCAAGGGAGCCATGGCAACCATGGCAACTATGCCAAAGGCATCGGTCATCAGGTCTCCCCCTGCGCCTTCACAAGTTCCCATAGCCAGAGGCAGAAGAAAAGTGGAAGTCATCGGGCCGCTGCACACCCCGCCGGAATCAAAGGCAATACCCGTGAAAATCTTAGGCACAAAAAAGGTCAGAAGCAGGGCAAAGGCATACCCCGGAATTAAAATCCACATAATGGAAACACCCAGGAGGATTCGGACCATGGTGATGGCTAGAGCCAGAGCCATACCAACGGAAAGGCCCCGCTTCATCACCTTTTGCGTAATCGCCCCAGAGGAAATCTCTTCCACCTGTTTGGTGAGCACATGGACCGCCGGTTCTGCATCCACGATGAAGTAGCCGATCACCATACTGAAGGGTACCAAAATCCACTTGACCGGGGAAGCGGCAAGCTCTGATCCCAGCAGATGCCCCACAGGAATAAAGCCCACATTGACCCCCGTTAAGAAGACCACGAGACCAATGAGGGTATACAGGAAACCCACCACGATCCGCACGATTTGATGCCGTTTGAAACGCCGGGCTATAAACTGGAACACCAGAAAAAAGATGACAATCGCCATCAGCGCCTTCAACACCTCCTCCAGGTACTGGGGAAATTGAAGGGCAAAGCGGGTAACCACATCCCGGGAAGTAGCCACTATCGGTACGGTATGGGATTCCACGTCCGCTCCACTAGGGCTGTAAAAGATACCCAGTAAGAGGACCGCTAAAATCGGACCGATGCTACACAAGGATACCAAGCCAAAACTATCATCCTTGGAATGTTTGTCGCTTCGAATAGACGCGACCCCCACTCCCAAGGCCAGGATGAAAGGCACCGTAATGGGGCCGGTGGTAACCCCGCCAGAATCAAAAGCCACGGGGATGAAATTAGCAGGCGCTAAAAAAACCACCATAAAGGTCACCAGGTAAAAAACGAGTAACAGCACGGAAAGCCGTATTTTGAACAGGATTCGGATTATGGCAACCATAAGGAAGAATCCCACCCCTACCCCAACGGTGAGGATCAACACCATGGAGGGCTGAATCGAAGGTACTTGCCGGGCCAAGACTTGGAGGTCCGGTTCCGCGATGGTGATGATGAGGCCCATGACAAAACTGATACCCAGGATCAAGGCCAGACTTGGGGCCTTGGTAAGCTGGATCCCGATACCCTCTCCCATGGGCATCATCGCCATATCCGCGCCTAAGGTGAAAAAGCCCATCCCTATGATGAGCAATGCCGATCCTCCTATAAACATGAGGATGGTTCCTGTGGGCATGGGTACCAGGACCACACTGGCCATGAGTACAATCACGGTAATGGGAAGCACCGCTGAGAAGGCTTCCATTATTTTTTCTTTTAATATCTTATTCATTGAATTATTTTAATATAACGATCTTGCGTAAGAATGTTAAGAGGGTCCCTCATCGTCCAAAAAGCCTAAAGGTACGTATCCAGTAACGAATCTTCTGATAATAACCGGTAAAGATACTCTGATAAAGCCAGAGGCTGGTTCAAAATGAAAAATTTTGAACCCCTAACCGTAAATTTAAGGAAAAAATAGGATTTTAGACCGCTTTTTCCAATGCCAAGTTTCATCGGAAACGAAGTTTCCGCTTTAATCGGCTTTTGAAACCGGCTCTATGGACAGATGCTCCATAATACAAGGCCCTGGGAAACCGAACTTCGTTGAATCACTCTATCCATTCATTAAAACCCCTGTGGGTATCTTCATAATCAAAATGGGCGCTTGTGCGTACGTGACATGCCTTGGTTTCACCGGTACGATGATTACCCTCATCCCTTGGTAGTCCAACCCTGCTCTTTTCCAGGGTCAAAGCCCATCGGAAGCTTTCTTTATCTTCCAACAATCCTATCTTTAAATTACCATGATTCCGGCTCTCGTCCTTGGCTTCGGCACGATTTTCGCTTCAAAGCTTTATCGGCTTCTCCGGTTCCTGGGTCAATGTTTCCATTGTTCTGATGAACCGTCTTTCAAGAGGGGTTGAGTTAAACCGGTCCCGCCAATTCTTTCGCCATTTTGAAACTTGTACTCCCGCCATTACCTCGCCCTAACTTTTTGATCCTTAGGGATTATAGCATTTTTGGGAAAAATTGTTGCTCAAGTTTGTTTTTTAATTAAAAGGCGAGGGGATTCTCATTATAAAATGGTACATACCCCCACCGGCAGACGGTAAGGGAGGATAAGCCGATACTTTGTTTACCGGTCTATCGGTGAATGATAGACAATCATAGTATAATCTCCCCTATGAAAAAGCAGGAACAAGTCTCGCACCGGACCATGCTTGCCCGGATTTACTATATCGACCGGCAGATCGGCGCCGGAATCTATCCCAATACCCGAAGCCTGGCCAAATCATGGGAATGCGGCACCGCGACCATCAGCAGAGACATTGATTTTTTGCGGGATATGATGGAAGCCCCCATTGAGTATGATCCGGTAAAACGGGGCTACTATTACCAGGATACGGCCTATCGGCTGCCCTCGGCCTTCGGTTCCCCGGACACGGTACTTGCCCTGGGGATGGCGAAAAATTTTCTTTCCCTGTATCAGCACACCCCGGTATACGAAAAGGCCCGGGAATTGATTGATAGTATTATGGTTTCCGTTCCTTGGTACGAAGACCGGATTATCGTCCCGCCGGTTCCCACTGCCCCGGTCGCGGAAAAACTGTGGGACTGTCTCTGCGCTGCCCTGCGGGAAAACCGGGTCATCACGTTTTTATATCAGGGAACTTGGGACGAGGATTTTGTACCCCGCCGAGTCCGGCCCTGGCAGCTTCTCTTTGACAACGGCCTCTGGTTCCTTTATGGATACGCTGAGGAACGGAAGGGGGCCCGGCTTTTTTCCCTTGCCCGGATAAAGAACGCCGTCCTGACAGAAGACCCCTTTACCCTGCCGGAGGATTACGACTACCGAGCCCGTTACAGTAACGCAGTGGACGGTAGTTTTTTTGGCGTGTTTGCCGGCACTAGGCGCTATCACTTTCGCCTGGTTTTTTACGGCGAGTCCGTTGTCTGGGCCGGGGACCGAAAATGGGCAGCGGATCAGTGCGTGGAACCGGGAAAAACAGAAAAGGGGACTGTCTCTTTTTGGATTTTACCAGCACCCAGTACGAAAAGGTTTTGGAGTGGATGCTGTCCCAGGACGGCAACGTCAAGCCCCTGGAACCGGCGGAACTGGTAGCGGACTGGAAATGGCATATCAGCGAGATGAGTATCTTGAGCGGGGAAGGTACGGATCGAGGTTAAGGAGCGGGATAGCGGGCGGAGAGGGCAACGACCAGCCCTTTTACCGCGTCCCGGTCGGTCTGGTCAAAACCCGCCAGCGCAGTAACCACTTCTTCAATATCTTTGAACCGGGAAGCTCCCTGTCCACCTGCCCGGCCGGTCAGCAGATACTCCACGGTAACCCCCAGGGCTTCGGCAATACGGTAAGCCTCGTCCGCCCGGGGCATAATACCCCTGCTTTTCCAGGAGGCAAAAGTTCCCTTGGCGATACCCGTTTTACCGTACAGCCATTCAAAACTGGTATTTTGGCGGTCTACTTCGCGTTTAACGCGGCCCCAGAATTTCCCGGTATCCATCATTTTTATGATAGATGATTCTGTCTTTTCAAGACGGCAATTTTGTCCTGAGCGCTTGACCGATGTTTGAATATAAGGTATTATCTTTTAGTAAATTTTGTATACGCAAACATAGTCTACCGGTAGATAATAGACCGGGTGGGGGAGAATGGGACATGAGTTTCAGCGGAATACTCCGCCTCTCGTATGGAGTCGGCGGACTTAAACTTGGTTAATTTTGGAAGTACTAAAATGAAAGGGCTGTTCCTTTATTTATTGTTTTCTGTATTTTACAGAGATTTTGCCTTTTGCGCTTGACTGATGTTTGAATATGCGGTATTATTATTATGTAAAGTCTGTATATGCAGACACGGTTTACCGGTAAATGATAGACCAGATAGAGGAGAATGAGGAACTGGCGGAATATTCCGCTGTATGGAGGAAACCATGGCTGTGTATTGTAAACATTGCGGCATCCAGTATGCGGAAAAACCCTCGCTTCTGGCATTGTTACCGAAGTTATGAGATAACAGGGATATGTTATGAAAAACGGCAATCTTGCCTTCTGCGGCCTTGACGGACGTTTGAATACACGGTATTATTTTTATGTAAATTTTGTATACACAAACACATTCTATCGGTAAATGATAGATCGGATAGGGGAAAAGGGAGGACGGGGTGGAGTACTTCGCCTATAGGGAGTCGGTAGACTTAAAGTTGTTGAATTCTGGAGGCATCAAGATGAAAGAGGTATTTTTTTGTTTTTTGCTCTCTGTCTCTATTTGCCGAGGTGAAGGAATATACTCTCTGCAAGGGTAAATATACATCCGTTAACTTGTTTGGGGGCTGAGGACCGTGATATGAAAATGTGATACGATCGTTAGTGGCGTACTGCTTGTCTGGCTTCACCCGCTAAAAACATCTTGTAGCTGATGGTTAGCAGTGTGTGTTTCGCGGTGTGGAAACGAAGCCTTAGTGTGAGTGGGACTCTTGCCTACCCTACCTCTTCCAGCAAAAAACACCAACTGGCGGAGTAAATGCTTGAAGCCTGCCATAGAACAGGATAAAATAATAGTCGTACGGACTTTAAATGCAGGGTGAAGGGAGTATTATTGGGAAAAAACAAGTTGAAAGTACGTTAATTGGTGCTATTTTGGGTCTCTTGGGAAGCATCAGGGGCCATTGCGGTAACTGCGGCTGTGACGTTGATTATATGGAAAAACGCCATGCGTAAGATTCCATTTAGTGTCTAATTTCTGTTGTTAACAGGTTAAAGATAAGTCGGCGGGCTTTTGACGCAAGCAAAAGGAGAAAAAGATATGAAAAATATTAATGAATTGCTCGGTGATCTTCTCAACAATGCAAAAAATTTTCTATTCACGACTATAGAAAGTGTGATAGAAGACAAAGAGTTGTCTTATGAAGACGTTATGAAGTATTTTTTGGAACATCAAGGCGATGATGCAAGAATCGCAAAGGGCGCTATGATAAGGGCGAACGATGAAAAAGGCTATGTTATTCTGACACAGGTTTTTCTTGATGAAAAGAATGAGCTTGTGTGCGGTACGGACGGAGCGCCGCTTGGCAGAAAAATAACGGTACCGAAATTGGATGCAGAACTTGTTAAGCTTTTCAAAAACAACAATTTAGTTGTTGTATCTTAAGGGGGTTTTTATGTTAGGATTACTTATTGCCGCAGTCGTGGGAATAGCTATAGGTGCTATGGTTGCTGTCGCTGTTATTTTCCTGAATAGGGAGAAAATCTCCCAATTCTTTGAAAAGTTGAAAAACAAACACCAGCAGGAGCTTTCAAGTCAGGAAAAGGATGCTATTGGGTTTACCATGTCAAAAGCTATCAATGACCCCAATACACCGATTGTTGAAGGTATTTTTAACAAGAAGGAGAATAAAGTGGTAGGCGGATATAAAATCAGCGCACAAAATGTTAGTAGTGATATTGCACGAAAACATCGGAATAGTGAGGTTGTTATATATAGTTAAAATGGCTAAAAATGATTCTATTTCGAAATCAGGTTTTATTTGAACAAGATCTTGGAAAAAGCGGCAAAAATTCGCTTTTTCCCTTAAATTCAAGATTGTTATTTTATAATTTAATATCTTGAAACAGTCTTAATAAGATATTTAACCCAGGAGGTAAAATAATGACAAAAGAAGAAGTTTTAAGGGAAGGTCTCAAATTTGTCGCTAATGGCGGAGCTGAAGAACTGCTGCACGGTTCACCCATGTGGAATATTATAGCTCCGACAATGGGTGGTGAATTCTTTTGGGTTGATCTAGCAAGTTACCGCAGGTGGCGAGTTCAGCAAAATATTATTTTCGGGAATTGTCGTGTTCTCGATCCTAACAATTGGCGCTGGGCATGGGGTGGTGAAGATGACATAGTTACTATGTTCCGAATGATGATCAACTATGTTGAAGCTCTTAATGAAAATGAGAAGAGAATAGTCGGGGAGAAATTGAAAAGAGCCCTGCAAACTGGCAATTTTGAAAAGGGGCCTGCAGGGATTTATTAGTAAAGTAATACGGTTTAATATCCCATCACTTGCGGTGACTGTAAAAGGACTTGATGATGAAGTGTTAATCGTCACAATAAGTCTTCCAATTTTTGCGGTCAACTTTCGCAAGGGACGGTGTAGGTACCCTCGTAATAGATTTGGTCACGGGGATAGGGGTACGAAGAACAAAAATTTTATTTAAGGAGATTATATGCAGATAACTATCGACAATTTGCCTGATTTTGCCGATGACATTCAGAAAAATATCTTTCAATCTCGTATTCTAAATGCAGTAAACGATATGCTTTCGGAAAAATATAAAGGAATGTCTCGCGCGAATTTATCGAATGGAGAAAAGATGGAAACAAAACCCGTGGATTCTTCCAAAAATGCCGATGAAGAAAAAAAATACTGTACTGTTGGAATTAAAAGAACCGAGATTCACACTCGACCAAGTTATCCTTGATGATAAAATTGTTGAGGAACTGCAATATGTCATCAAGTTTGAACAGGTAAGGGATAAGGTTTACAACAAGTGGGGGTTGTCGAAAATTGAGAAATCCCCGAAGCAGGCGCTGAATTTCTGGGGTGATTCTGGTACCGGAAAAACAATGACTGCCGAAGCGTTAGCAAATGTTATAGGTAAGAAAATTATTTTGGCGAGTTATGCCGACATTGAAAGTAAATATCATGGGGACGGTCCAAAAAATGCCCGTTATTTGTTTGAATTCGCGGCCGAAAATGACGCTGTTTTATTTATTGACGAGGCTGACAGTTTGCTCTCTTGTAGAATAAACGCAACTCAAGGGGCAGAACAGGCAGCTAATTCTTTGCGGAGTGAGCTGTTGATTCAAATAGAAAAATTTTCCGGTATTGTCATTTTTGCGACTAACCTCGCTAGTAATTATGACAAGGCTTTTGTTACTAGAATCAAAAGTATTCACTTTGAAAAACCAAATCAAGAACTACGGCGTAAATTATGGGAAAAATTGCTTTTCGATGAAGATATATACCTGCCGTTTGATGCAAATAATCCCATTAATGTTGAAAAGCTGTCCAGCATTGATGATATCTGCGGGCGGGATATTAAGAATGCCGTGATAAAAACGGCTGTTAAAACAGCAATAAACAGAGATGTATTTATCCTCCAAAAGAACCTTGAGGATACGATAAACGAAATCGTAGAATCAAACAATAAGGTGACAGGTGAATTATCCGCAACAGAAAAGAAAGAAATCGGAGAAAAAATACAGCGGCAAATACGGAAAAAAGAAAAACGCAAATATCGTAGGAGGAAAGTTTAAATAAAAAATGACTCTCTTATGTCAGATGAAGAATATCGACAACATCGTTTTTTTGGGCTTAGCCAGCTATTTTGTTATTTATCGTAGGAGGACAAAGTGAAAGCGGCTTTCTTTCTTCGTTCCCTAACCGATGCCATCCTAGACATTGCCTCTCAAGCCAGGTAACCCTACGCCGAAACATACCTTGCGGAACTCTAGCGCCAAAATCGGCGGCGCAACATAATAACGGCGGTGCTTAACACGTTAACACTGGTGTTGGCTGTTCTGTGCGCGTCGTTTACCGGCTATCTTCAAAGTAAGGCGTTGATTATCCTGTCGGCACTCAGTATGTGGTATTCATGGGACGGATAATTTTTAATGGCCTGCGGTTTCTGATTACCGTGGTAAAACCAAACTATGAAATTGTATCTTTTTCGTTTCTATGCCTAGTTAAAAATTTTATTGAGCAGCATTCGGTAGAAAACGCAATAAAAATAACCATCAAAATGACGGTTCGTTTTTACTATGACCGGAAGTTCCCTATCCGCCCGCTCGGTCAACAGATACTCCCCAGTGACCCAAGGCTTCGGCAGTATGGTAAGCCTCGTCCACCCGGGGCATAATACCCCTGCTTTTCCAGGAGGCAAAAGTTCCCTTGGCGATACCCGTTTTACCGTCGCGTTTAACGCGGCCCCAGAATTTCCCGGCATCCATCATTTTATGATAGATGATTCTGTCTTTTCAAGACGGCGCGTTGCCTCATTGAAAAAGTAACCCCAAAGACCCTATGCCTCATTTTGAAAAAGTAACCCAAATCACAGCAGACTATCCAGGACTACTAGTTCCCGGAGGTCACCATGGGGGTATCC
>JAITAI010000242.1 GCA_031284195.1 Treponema sp. | reverse complement strand
GGCGGTAAACCCCAAATCTTAGAAGTTGCCCCTGGTCCAGGCTATGTCTTGATCGAACTGGCCAAGCTCGGTAATTATCACCTGACCGGTATGGATATCAGCGCGGATTTTGTGGAAATCTGTAAAAACAACGCTAACCAGGAGAAGGTCGCGGTTGATTTTATCCAGGGCAATGTTTCGGCTATGCCCTTTAACGGAGAAAGCTTTGATGTTCTGTTTTGCAGCGCCGCGTTTAAGAATTTCCACGATCCCTTAAGGGCATTAGAGGAAATGTACCGGGTTCTCAAACCAGGCGGCCAAGGACTGATTATCGACATGAACAAAAACACCACTTCCGCCATACGCAAGGCAGAGGTAGACAAGATGCAGGTCCACGGCTTTGAACGGTGGTTTATGGTCTTCGCCTTTGGGACTTTTCTACGGAACGGCGCGTATACGAAAGAGGGTTTTGAAAAATTGCTTGCCCCCTCTCGGTTTTCCAAGTGGAACGTCGAAGAACAGGGCATCAGCTTGTATGTACATCTGTACAAGTAATCGGTGTTAGGTCCCGGGGGATGATCCCGTGCAGGGAACTTAAAAAAAATACGAGATTTTGTCTTGTATAGACTCGAAATGGGATAACTGAAATGGCACGTATTGATGCTATATCTATTTTGGGTGTTTTGAGGGGGAAATCCGCAGATCTTTCTCCGCTTTAGTGCTTGTCCCTACTCCCGTTTCCTATCTTGGTCCCGACGCTGATCCCGAAGCGAGATATACACCGTCAAGGCGATGAACAACAGAAACAGTATGGCTACTACTAATATCGGGATAGACTTAACTACCTTAACCGGTACCGGTTTCTCAGGCGGAATTTCAGTGGGAGGCCTAGGCGTCAGCGTAACAGCGGGTTCACTGAATATGAGATATAAACTCACCACCACCGCAATCCCGACAAGGATAAGGGCGATGACCGCGGCTCGCTTGACCAGGAGGCTTGATCGTTTGGAAAGGGCAAAATAGACAATCAGTATAAACAAACATACGGATACAAAGATAAGGGGAGTTATCATCGTAATCATCTTATCACCCATACTACTGAACCTACCCATTAAACCTAAAGAACATCACATCCCCGTCGCGGACGATATAGTCCTTCCCTTCGATACGGTACTTACCGGCTTCCTTAATTTTTGCCTCGGTTCCGTAACGGAGCAGATCTTCATAAGCATAAACCTCAGCCTTGATGAAACCCTTCTCAAAATCCGTATGGATAGTCCCGGCTGCTTTGGGGGCCCGATCCCCAGTATAGATGGTCCAGGCCCGACATTCGTCTGCTCCGGCAGTGAAAAAGGTCGAGAGTCCGAGGAGCCGGTAGGCTGCTCGGACCAAAGCGCTCAACCCTGATTCGGATAAGCCTAAATCCCGCAAAAAGGCCTGTTTTTCTTCCTTGTTTTCAATACTTGCCAGTTCCGCTTCAAATTTACCACAGATAATCACCCCTTCGGAACCCTCAGCTTGGGCTCGCTGCTGTACCGCTGCAACCAAGGGGCTGCCCTGCCGTATCCCTGCCTCGTCCACATTGCACACGTAGAGCTGGGGTTTCATCGTAATAAAATGACAATCATAAACCGCGGCTTTTTCATCCTCCCTTAAAGGAACCTGCCGGACTGGGCTGCCTGCTTCCAAAGCTGCACTGATTTTGTCCAGCGCGGCTAGGACCGTTTCCGCTGCTTTTTGTTCCGCCTTAGCTTGTACCTTGAGGCTCCGTTCCGCCCGCTCCCGGCGCTTTGCCAAGGTATCCAGATCAGCTAGGGCCAATTCAATGGCAATAGTTTCCATGTCCGACTGAGGATCGATCCGGTTATCCACATGGACGATATCGGGATCTTCGAAACAACGTACTACCTGAGCAATAACCCCTACCTCCCGAATATGGGCAAGGAACTGATTACCCAGACCTTCCCCTTTTGAAGCGCCCTTGACCAGGCCCGCGATATCCACAAATTCCACGGTTGCAGGAATGGTACGCTGGGGTTTAAAGATTTCCGCTAACTTGGTAAGCCGTTCATCCTCCAGGTTGACGATACCCACATTGGGTTGGATCGTACAGAAGGGATAATTTGCCGCCTCTGCTGGAGCGGAACTGAGGGCTGAAAAAATCGTGGACTTTCCCACATTGGGAAGCCCTACTATGCCGCAGTTAAGAGCCATGTTTCTATTGTACATAGCTGACTCGCTAGGGTCAACACAAGGCCAAGGGCCTTACAGGGAGCGCGCAACATTACGTAAAGGAGCGGGTAGAGTAAACGCATAGAAAACTTCCAGGAGATTGAGGGGCCAAAAGGCCCTCTGATCAAGGACGTGTCTGTCCGATCAGCAACCGGTCATGCTGCTCCGGGGAATAAGCCCCATTGTTTGCGGAATTTTACCCCTCTTCTAAAAAAATGAGGACCCGTCCCCTTCACTATCTCAAACCTTTCTATGCGGTTATCTTGAGGGGAGCAGAAAAGCGTCGATCAAAACACCGCGAAGGAGAATATGACCACTATACCGTCATTGGCTTTTTCAAGTGGCTTTCACTTAAGATCGAGAAGACCTGGTAGGTCCTGTTCCTAGATTTAAGGTTCAATGAAATCACGGCAGCCTATCAAAAGCCGCCTTACATTGCACCATGATAACCGCCCTCCAGGGAACCAATCGCAATTATGTACCATAAAAGTTTCTTTATCAGAACTTGTCCTAGTCCAGTATCCCACCTTTTAAGCCCTTGCTAGCATAGGAAGAAAATAGTTTACCGGCAAAATAGGGTGTCCTGTCCGCTGGATTGGCAGCCGAAATCGCCGTACCAAGCCTTCCCAAATCCAAATAGGGAAAAAATTGTTTACCTCACCTATCTTGACAAAAACGCTTGTCGAATGGTACCTGTATTAGTCAAGGTACCTTGATTTTTGCTTGTACAAACATAACGTTTCTTGCTATTAGGATAAGAATTATGGATAAGAAGGACATGCTTTTACATGAAAAGTTTCGGCTTTTGGAAATGATACTCTTCCGATACCGGCAGCAGCATTTTGGAACTTTTGGAAACCCCATGCGCGGCCAAGGGCGGATTTTGGGGATTTTGAAACTCAAAAATGAAATCAGCCAAAAAGACCTGGGCTATCTTTTAGACATTCGTAATCAATCTTTAAGCGAAATTATCGCCAAACTGGAGAAAAACGGATTTATCACGAAAACGCCCTCGGAAGAAGACCATCGGACCGCGATAATCCGCATTACCGATAAAGGTATAGCTGCGGCTGAAGAAATGGATGGCCGGCATTCTCAACTCCATGATATTTTTGCATGCCTCAAAGAGGAAGAACAAAAAGTCTTTGGGGAATACCTGGACCGTATCATTACCGATCTTAAAACCCAGTTGAGTACCACTGACCATAGTAGAGATACCATTCTTTCAGAACACGGGTTTCCTCTCCATGCATGTTCTAAATTTAACGCATAACATCAAGCGAGGTACTCTGGTAGATTATCTATTTTGAAAAAACGAGTACCGATGGGTTGTTATCGAACTTTCAGGTCACGTATATCATGAAAGTATAAAACAAAATAGATCCATAGGGAGTTCATCTGCACATAGGATAAAGCGCAAAGCAATCATTCTATATATATCTAAAATTTGATTTAGTAAAACTAACCTATTTTTGCAACTGGATAGAATTACTGTCTACCTTTAACATAGAGACAATCGTGTTTTTGTGTAACCTGAGGTATTACATTATTTTACGAAGAATCCTGCTTTGTTATTACCGGGGAAGCTGAAGAAAAACTATAGAGCCGGTTCTTATACCGCTCCCATAGACAAGGGAGACCGCCAAACTCATACCCGCACCGATACGTGGCATGAGGCGGTGCGGGTAGTCGGGATACCAACAATCAGGCTGCCGGGGAACAGCCCTATACTATGAGTGCATCAGATAAAGTGGATTCGGTAGTTTTAAAGGGTTTTCTCCTTAGGAAAAGATACAGACTTTAGGGGAATATTCCCAGTAAAAGAAAGGCAAAACCGACCGGATCTACGACCATTGCTCCTGTTTCGGTCAAGCCATAAGGACTGGGGATTAATCGGAATTATCAGCGGTTTCTCGCTGCTTTTTTAACTTTTTGAGATATGCACTCACCTTAATAGAACGCCTTGCTCGAGGATCCTGTTGGAAGCTAGTCAGGGTATCCTGGTAAATGGTTTGCAGTTTTACCGCCAAGGTATCAATACTCCACTCCTGGGCGTGGCTTTTTGCTTGCGCTGCCTTGCGCTCATATAAGGCCTGGTCTTCTAGCAAATCAAAGACCCGCTGCATAAATTCTTGGGGGTCGTTTTTGACCATAAAACCGCCATTATCGCCGTTCATCACCATGAGGGTACCCATAGCCCCAATCGCCACAACCGGAATACCGGAAAACATAGCTTCGATAGTTACTAGGCCCTGGGTTTCGGTCAGTGATGGAAATACAAATATATCAGACACCTTGTAGGTCAAGGCTAAATCTTCCCGGTCCAAATAACCGGTGAAAATACAATGAGCTTCAATCCCCAACCGTTCACATTCCTCTTGATAGTAATATAGATCCGGTCCATTACCGACCAATAAAAAGACCACCTCCGGATGTTTGGCGATAATCATCGGCGCAATGGCCAGCAAGAAATCTATGTTTTTTTCTTTGGCAATACGACCGGCAAATAAGAGAATGCGCTTATGAGCAAGTTGAGGGTACTTTTGGACGAGCAGTTCCCTAAAGGAGGCGACTTCCCTGGTATCACGGTTAAATAATTGGGATTCGATGCCTGTGGGCAGCAAGTAGCTGTTCTTTTTTATCCGGTATTTCTTAATCACCTCTTGAATTTGTAAAGTGGGAACAATGACCGTCTGGGACCGCTTTAATGTACTTTTACTGATCCTGCGCACAATGCGCCGTAATAAAAACGTAGGAACCAAGGGGATATAATTCTCCACATAATCTTCCCAGAGGGTATGATACGTATACACCGTTGGCAGGGAATACAGCCACGCATATTGAAACCCAAATTCGGCAATCACGAATTCCGTGTTAATATGAATGATATCCGGCTTAAACTGTTCAATCTGTTTGGAAACCCAAAACCATTTATGAAATTTCGCTATCCGGTCTTCTTTAGAGATGATAAAGGGCATCGAGGGCACTCGAATAACCTGGGGATCCTGTTTATCACGAAGAAGCCCAGTCCGATCAGCGGATATACGACCTACCACCGATGATTCTGGATAAAAAGGACAGATAATCATCACCTCGTTCCCCAGTCGTATCAGGGCACGAGAAAAGGATTCCACTGAAACCGTTACTCCGTTCACCCGGGGCCAGTAAGCGTCAGTAAACATTACGATTTTCATTTTTCGCTCTTTTTCTTTTTTCTGAAGCCTATTATACCATAAACACCAGAATACCGTAAAGACCGCCTTCCTTCGGCAGAATTCTTTCCCCTGGAACAGTCTACAGCGGGTAGAAAAAGCGCGACCCTGTACGCACATACTTCGAACACGGTATTGGGAGTGCTCGAAGTATGAAGAAAAACTTTAAAAAAATGAACTCTGTACCAGGTGGGCAGCGCTGAGACCGTAGTGCTCCATGAGGTACTCTTGGGGACCTACGGAGCCGAATTCGTCCTTAACCCCCAGTTTACGCATCTTCACCGGGACCCCGCTTTCCAGCAAGGCTGCCCCCACTGCATCCCCCAGGCCGCCAATGATGTTGTGGTTCTCAGCGGTGAGGATACGACCGGTTTCCCGAGCGCAGCGGATGACCAGAGCCGCGTCCAAGGGCTTAACCGTAAACATATCCACTACCCGGGTACGGACACCCTGCTCTTGCAGGAGCTGCGCGGCTTTCAGGGCTTCCCCCACCATAAGTCCGCAGGCGATAATGGTCAGGTCTGTTCCCTCCCGCAACACTTCCCCTTTGCCAATGCTCAAGGGGTGATCCGGGCTGTACACTTTGGGATAGGCTTTCCGGGTCGTTCTGAAATAGGTAAGTCCAGGTCTGTCCTTGGTGAGGCGCATCAGCTTTTCCAGCATGACGCCATCGCTGATTTCGATGACCGTACTCTGAGGTACTGCCCGCATCAGGGCCATGTCTTCAAAAGGCATGTGGGTACCGCCGTTAAAGGCCGCAGTTACCCCTGGATCAGAACCAAACACCCGGACGCTGTTTCCCGCATACCCTACTGAGAGAAAGGTCTGATCATAACAGCGTCGAGACGCAAAAGGGCCGAAGGTATGGACATAAGGCTTCTTCCCCCCTGCGGAAAGTCCTGCGGCAATACCCATCATATTGGCTTCACTCACACCGCAGTTAATAGCCTGACGCTTATTCCGCTTCCATAAGCTGTGGGTGCCAAAGGAATTCATCAGATCCGCATCCAGATACACCACATCCGGATCTTCGTTGCATAAGTCCTCCATCACCCGGCCAAAGACGTTTTTGTACCCTTCCGTATCCATACTGCCGTCGTATACTATCATGTATATGCTCCTTCCAAAGCCGCGACTTCCTGTTCCATAGCAGCTATGGCCTTTGCCCGCAGGTCCCCATCAAACACGATATGATGATTGAGGGCTATGGCAGCCACCAAGGGAACCCCTGCGCCTTTGACGGTGTTAAGCACTATACAAAAGGGCTTTACAGTCTCTTGGCGAGCCGCTTCCAGCGCCCGAACTACCGCTGCGAGGTCGTTCCCGTTCACCGACGCCGTAGCCCAGCCGAAAGCCGCAAATTTTGCCTCCAGGTCCCCCAGGTCGAGGATATCTTTCGTTTCGCCGTCAAGCTGCTTGTGGTTGTAATCCACAAGCCATGTCAGGTTCGTAAGCTTGTGCTGAGGGGCAAAAAGGGCCCCCTCCCAGGTTTGTCCCTCGTTAAGCTCTCCGTCGCCGGTAATAAGGTAGGTCCGGCGGTCCTTACCGTCCATGCGCTGGGCCAAGGCAAGGCCTATGGCAGTGGAGACCCCCTGTCCTAGGGACCCGGTGGTCATATCAATACCGGGAGTCAGCTTCCTATCGCAGTGACTGGGGAGCCGCGTTCCAGGTTGGTTTAAGGTCGAAAGCCAGTCCAGGGGAAAGTAGCCCTTGAGCGCCAAGGTTGCATAGAGCGCAGGCCCGGCATGTCCTTTGGACATCACCAGCTTGTCCCGATCCGGCCACTGGGGATTATGGGGATCGATCCGCATAACCCCACTGTATAAGACCGCCAGGGTCTCCACAATACTCAAAGCTCCCCCCAGATGACCAAAACCCCGGGCGCCCACACACTTGAGAGTTTCCAAGCGGATCCGCGCGGCAAAACAGGTCATCTCCTTGAGGGCAGGCAGGTCTGGTACACTCATTTCCATTTACCTAAGCCCAGGTATTTATTGGTTTCCGCTGTACCTGAAGCTGAATCCTGCTGCATACGCAGGGCGGCCCGAATCGCATCCATGGTTTCCGGGATGGTAACCGACTCCTGGGGAATGTTGATGGCATACATGATGTGGTCTCCGCTTTCCACGATGCTGTCTTCCCAAAGCCCAATTTCATACATATCCCCCCGGGGGTTTCCCAGGTCCCGGGCATACCGAAAGAAGGAGGCATTCCCTAAAAATCCATCTTCAATACGCACCACCCGGATACGGTCATGGGCCTTAAAGGCTAATAGGGCCATATCCTTGCTTATCTTCCCCTGCTTGCCGTGGGCTACCACGGTTATGATATGTCCGTGGGTTACCGGGGTGTGTACCAAAATACCGGTAGCCTCCACGTGGGGCATGATGGTCATGAGATCCAGTGCCTGATGAGAGGGGGCCTTATCCATCTGCAAGGCGTTCGTCAATCCCCGGTGATAGTCCCCAGGATCCGCTACCCGCCGGATGATGGTGATGGCCACCCGGTCAACCCCATAATTCCGGTCAAGGCAATCCACCGAACGGATAAGCCCTGTGGTATTACAACTGGTGAGCTTCAAATACTTGGCCCCCAGGCCTTTTTCGTAGTTAGCATACCCATGAAAGAACACATCCGCCACGGAGTTCTTTTCACCTCCCTGGAAGATCGCTGAAATCCCCGCTTTTTCATAGCGTTCCTTGTTTTTGGCCCCTACACCTCCTGGGGAAGAATCGAGCATGATGTCAACCTTTCCGATAAGGTCCGCAAAACTGCCCTTCACCGGAATACCTGCTGCGTCAAATGCGGCTTTATTTGCCCCTTCCACGAGATACAGATCATAGGGCATTCCCCGCTCTTTGAGCGCCCGGATGGAAAGGGTGGGAGCCAGGTCTGCAATACCCACCAGTTCCATGTCCTTCTGTAAGGCCACGCCGTCAGCCAAGCGCTGACCGATTACCCCGTAGCCTGCTACGCCTACCTTAACCATTGTTTTCTCCTTAATTTCCCTATTATAGAAAAAGGCTCTGGAAAAACAGCCCAAAGACTGGTTTTTCTTTTACCGCTCAAGCTGCTTTTTGGTCAGTTTTGAACCATACCGGAGGGCTTTTACCACCGGCAATTCTTCCCCGGTGAGGAAACGGATAAGCGCCCCTCCACCGGTACAGATGTAGTTGATATCCTTTGTCTTGCCGTACTTCTTCGTGGCGGTGATGCTATCCCCACCGCCGATAACCGTATAGGCTGCCGTGTCCCCCAAGGCGTCCCACACCATCCGGGTACCCTGCTCTGTGGGGGCCTCCTCGAAGACCCCCATGGGGCCGTTGACGAAGACCGTCTTGGCCGCACGGATCCGGGTCTGGTAGCGAGCTGCGGTTTCGGTCCCGATGTCCAGGATCAGGGTATCTCCAGGGATCTTTCCCAGGGGATATTCTACCCGCTGCCCCTCCTTAACCCCGGCGAAGTCTTCGGGCATCAGGATCCGGTTCCGGTATTTTGCAAGGAGTTCCCGGGCAGTCCCAACCAGGGATTCGTAACCCTCCTTCCTGATGAAAGTCCGGGCCCTTTCCCCAATGTCCTTATCCTCTGCCCAGAGGAGGACCTCCCCGACGAGGCCCCCCGTAAGGACCTGGTCAGCGATGCCTCCCCCCAGGACGGTACTCATCATGAGGAAGGCGTCGTTTATCTTAGATCCCCCCAGGACAAACACACAGGGCCGTTCCGGATTTTCCATCAAAGAGGAGATAACGCAGAATTCCGCTTCAAAGAGCCGCCCCATGGCGCTGGGGAGGACCTGTTCAAACCCGCAGAGACTGGGCTGATCCCGATGGGCTGCGGCAAAGGCGTCACAGACATACAGATCCGCTAAGGGGGCCAACTTCTTTACCAACAGGGTTTTTGCCTGGGCAGCATGGGAAAGCTGGAGTTTCATTTCAAAGAGGGTTTGTTCTTCTGCCACAAAACGGACATTATCCAAAAGTAACAGTTCCCCTGGTTTCAGGGCCTGGATGGCCTTTCGAGCAGCAGGACCGCAGACATCATCGATGAAACGGACCGGTTTTCCCAAAAGTTTAGACAAGACCTGGGCATGGGGAGCAGTGGTATAAAAATTCTTGTATTCAATATCGCTCCCTTGATGGGCCAACAGGACCACCTTGGCCCCTTTATCACTCAATTCTTTGAGGGTTGGCGTACACGCCTCTATCCTGGTGGTATCCTTAAGGGTCCCCGTGGCCTGATCTACCGGCTGATTGATATCAATGCGGCATAGCACGGTCTTACCTTGAACCTCCATATCGTCTAAGGTGTTAATCCCAAATCGCATAAACGCTCCTTACACCAAACCTGCCGGTTCGCCGTAACACGACTAGATACCGGCTTTTTCCTTAATATACCTTCGCGCTTTAATAGCATATTCTAGCGGGTTTGCCTTGGCAGGATCTTGCTCTGCTTCTACCACCCACCAGCCTGTATACGCTGCTTCCTTGAGCGCATTGAAAACCGGGACAAAATCCACGCAGCCGTCTCCTGGTACGGTAAAGACCCCGGCCTTCACCGCCTGGAGAAAGGACCATTTTTCACGCTTCGCCTTTTCCCGCATCGGGGCCCGCATGTCCTTGAGGTGCACGTGACCGATACGGCCTATCCACTTGTCCAGGACCGCTAGATGATCCTCCCCAGAGAACACCAGATGCCCGGTATCGTAGAGGAGCCCCACCAGGTGAGGATCGGTGTTTTCCATAAGCCGGTCGATTTCATCTGCGGTCTGCACTCCGGTTCCCATGTGGTGGTGATAGGTGAGGTGCATCCCCTTTTCTGCAGCCCTTTTTCCTAAGCGGTTAAGGCCCTCGCAGAGACGGCGCCATTCCTCCTCAGTAAAAACCGGCTTAGCCTCAAAGATGGGTTTGGCTTGGCCCTGGATAGAATGACCCTGTTCTGCTGCTCCGATGATCCGGGCGCCTACTGTATACAGAAAATCCCGGTGGGCAATGAAGGCAGCTTCCACCTCCTCATAGGGCTTAGTGGTCAAAAATGAACTGAACCAGGCATTACAAATGGTCAGGCCCCGGAGTTGCAGGGCTCTATTGAGGGTAGCTGGATCTTTGGGGTACTTATTCCCCACTTCAGTCCCCACAAACCCGGCCAAGGCCATTTCACTGAGGCATTGTTCAAAGGAAATCTCCCCGCCCAGTTCAGGAAGGTCGTCGTTGGTCCAGCCTATAGGAGCTATCCCAAGGTGAATTGGTTCCATTTTTTATCCTTATGTTTTTGGAAAATTCTCCGATCTTTTTTCAAAATTCTCCGGTCTTTATTACAAGCCTTTAGGGGATGCAAGAAGACATCCTCCCCATCCCCCAGAGTTACAAGGTTCTCGCCTTGGCAAGTTCCGCTGCCATCTGGTTGGCAGCCTTCACTACTTCAGGATTGGCGGATACTTGAGCCGTTCCAACTCGCCACCAGCTTTCATACCCGTGGGTCATGGACTTAGGGCTGACCTTAACATCGATCACCACCGGTCCCGAAGCTGCCAGGGCCTGCTTTACCCCTGCCCGGAGTTCTTCTAGGGTTCGCACCCGAATACCCAAAGCCCCCCAGCTTTCGGCGTTTTTAGCGTAGTCCACCTGCATAGAAGCCCCTTCCAAACGCCCGCTTTGGACATCCCGGGTCTTCCATTCATTGCCAAAATGGACGATCCCCTGGCTATGCTGCAGGTTATCAATACAATGAAACCCTGCATTATCCAGGACCACCACGATGATCTTCTTCCGCTCCTGTACTGCGGTCAACAGTTCGGTGTGGAGCATGGTATAGGCCCCATCCCCTACTAAGGCTACCACTTCCTTATCCGGCTGGGCGATTTTAACCCCTAAGGCAGCGGCAATTTCATAGCCCATACAGGAAAAGGCGTATTCCATGTGGTAGGTACCTTTGGTTCTAACCCGCCATACCCGCTGCATATCCGAGGGAATGGACCCTGAACCGGACACCACGATCCCATCCGAAGGGAGAAGCCGGTCGTTGAGTTCTCCTAAGACCCGTACTTGGGAAAGGGCAAGGGGATCTTCTTCCTGGTAGAGCCGGTCTACCTCTGCCTTCCATTCGGCTCGAACCTCCTGGATCCGTCCACCCCAATCCGACCGGTAAGGGGATGCGCCGGCGTTCATGGCTTCCAGGGTCAGTTTGGCGTCCGCAATGATAGGTTCACCGTTCATCTTGTAAGCGTCAAAGGGAGCGATGTTGATCCCCAAGATCCGGCACGCAGGATTCTGGAAAAGCCACTTGGAACAGGTGGTAAAGTCCCCCAACCTGGTACCCACCGCTATGATCAGGTCCGCCTCTTTGGCGAGGCGGTTTGCCGCCAAGCTGCCGGTAGTACCAATACCGGAAAGGTTATAGGGATGATCCCATAGGATGTTCCCCTTGCCTGCCTGGGTTTCTCCAAAGGGGATGTGATAGGCCGTACAGAACTGTTCCAATGCGGGGCCTGCCCCGGAGAACCCGGCTCCCCCACCGCAGATCACCAGGGGCTTCTTGGCAGCCTTGAGCATTCCCAAGGCCCGCTGGATCTGGCCCTGTGTCGGAGGCCGGCGTTCTAGGTGATGTACCCGTTTGGCTAAAAACGCCTCTGGGTAATCCCAGGCTTCCCCTTGCACATCCTGGGGAAGAGACAGGGTAACCGCCCCGGTTTCCGCAGGATCCGTCAAGACCCTGAAGGCGTTGATCAGGGCGGTCATGAGCTGTTCCGGCCGGTTCACCCGATCCCAGTAACGGCTCACCGCCCGGAATGCATCGCTGGCGCTTACGGTATAGTCCACCGGGTTTTCAATCTGCTGCAGCACCGGATCCGGCTGACGGCAGGCAAACACGTCCCCGGGTAAAAACAGCACCGGGATATGGTTTGCCGAAGCAGTTCCTGCGGCAGTTACCATATTGAGGGCTCCCGGACCTATGGAACTGCATACCGCCATGATCTGCCGACGCTTGTGCTGCTTGGCGAATCCCATAGCCGCATGGGCCCCACCCTGCTCATTTTTAGCCTGATAAAAGCGCAGGCCCTGATCGCCCGCAGCTAAAGCCTCTCCAAGTCCAACTACCACGCCATGCCCGAATATACCGAAAATTCCGGCTACAAATTTTATTTCTTCCCCGTCTACTTCGATATATTGATTATCTAAAAAACGCAGCAATGCTTGGGCCATCGTAAGTCGTACTGTTTTCATCTATGCTCCTTCTTTATTATTACGCTTTTCTCCTGTGAACGCTTTAAAAAATACCGCCCATCCAAGATGGCAGTACCGGATCCTCCTACCGTTTGGGCTGCCAGATGTTTTCTTCCGGCCCGCTTACCCATTGGTGGGCTTTGGCAACGTACTGGGGTCCATAACGGTTATTCTCTAGATGCCGGATCACCCAGAGGTACCACATAGCATAACCCGGCGCGGTTACCTGAGGATGATCCTCGCCGTCCCGGATGAGGATAGTATCCCGATCCTGGATGATATAGGGGGTATCCCCGATGGCGGTGAGCCCAAAACCCTGAGGCGGAAGGAACCGATAGTGATATATCTCCGGCTGAGGGTGATGATGGGGAGGATAGCTCGACCATTTCCCCGGTACGCCGATAACCTCCCCTATCACCAGGTTTGATTCAGGACGGTTGGTGCCGTCAAAGATGGTCCGCACGATCCGGGTGGATGTTTCCCGCATGGTCCCTTCCCCCCGAAATTCGCTACGGCATGCTTCAGGAGGGTAGCATTTTACCTTAAATTCCCGGGGGTTGTCCGTGGCCGCATAGTAAAACTCAGTAACCCGGTCCAACGCGCCGATAGTTACCCGCTGTTTTGCCGGAACTGAAAGGCACCAAGGGGAATAGTCAAAAAGATTGAGCCGGGAAACTTCAAAGGATCCTTCCTTGCCCACGTCCATGAACCCCATACCTTGGGATAAAAGCCATAGACGCTCATCGGTTTCGGAATAACTCTCGTAAGTTTCACCCGGTAAAAGACGCAAAACCCCGAAATCCATGAGCATATCTGCTGTGGCTCCACTCCTGAGCACCAGGGGGGTGTATCCTCGGCCAAAGGGTGGCTTATGATGAAATTGCATGTTTTCTCCTTCTTTCTTTTACTTACGCAACCCGGACTTCATCAATGAAAACAGGCCGCTTTTCTTTGAGAGATTTCCCCGCAGCCAGAGCCGCGTACATATTTTCCAAACCATCTGCTCCGCTTACTTTCGGAGGGCTATGGTGCAAGACCGCATCCACAAAGGATGCCAGCTCGGCAATATAAGCCTCTTTGTACCGTTCCAGGAAAAAGTGCAGGGGCTTTTCACCGGTAACTCCCGCAGCAGTGGATACCCTTACCTGATTGGGGAGGTCGTTTTCCGCTAGGGCCGCGCCTTTGGAGCCAAACACCTCTACCCGCTGATCGTACCCATAAACCGCTTTCCGGGAATTATCGATTACCCCTAGTGCGCCATTGGCAAAGGTAAGGGTTACGATAGCAGTATCCACATCTCCGGCCTTTCCAATTTCCGGGTCAATGAGCACTGCCCCGGCAGCATAGACCTGGGTGATTTCGCTCCCTGCCTGGAACCGGGCCATATCAAAATCATGGATCATCATGTCCATGAAGATACCCCCAGAACCGGCCACATACGCCGGAGGAGGTGGAGCCGGATCCCGGGAGGTGATCTTGATAAGCTGCACGGTTCCCAGGTCCCCTGCCTGGATGAGTTCTCGAATCCGCCTAAAGTTATGATCAAAGCGGCGGTTAAAGCCTATCTGGAGGGTAACCCCTGCCTCTTTCACCGCAGCCAGAGCTGCCTTCACCCGGGGAACCGACAGATCTATGGGCTTTTCGCAGAAGATATGCTTTCCCGCAGCTGCGGCGGCGATGATCAGATCCGCGTGAGTGTCGGTAGCACTACAAATCACCACTCCGTCAATGGCGGGATCCTTCAGTATATCCTGGGGATCCGTGGAAAGGAGTCGGACTCCCAGCCCCCGGGCCCAGGATACCTGTTCCTGGGGTAATACGATATCTGCAATTCCTTCAAGCCTGGCACCGGGAACACGCTGAGCACTATTTTCAGCATGGATCTTCCCGATCCGGCCAACGCCAATAAGCCCTATCCTTACTGTATCTGCCATGGTTCCTCCGATCCTTTTGCTCGTCTTCTTTTTCCAATCCACCCATGATTAGTACATGAAAACGTTTTTACTTATTTCATAATATTATATTGAATATCCTATTTTGTAAAGGCATATTTTTTAATTTTTTTGGTTTTGTTTGAAAAGATTTTGTATGTTTTATATACAATTCATTATCCTATAAATAATTATATAGATCAAATTTTTGTTGACAATTCTGGAAAGCAGGTGGATACTTTATTTGTAAACGTTTTCATTTAACGCGTCTTTCATTAGGTGCAGTAGAAAACGAACACTATTTTTTTATTAAGGAGATTGGCATGAAAAAAACAGTATGGGTGTGTATGGCGGCGTTGATTGGGCTGTCAGGATTTCTGGGATGTTCCCGGCAAAAAACGGCCGGCAGCGGTGCCAAGACCAGGATCGGGTACATCTGTAACAACTTCAATGATACCTTCCAGGGGTACATCATGAACGAAACCAGGGCGTTTTTCGCGGATAAACCTGAGTACGACCTTATCTTTCAGGATGCCCAGGAGGATGTGATCAAGCAGCAGGATCTGGCCAACACGTTGATTGCCCAGGGAATTAAAGCCTTGATTGTAGTACCGGTGAATACCAATGCTACTGAATCGATTACCAATGCGGCTAAAGAAGCCAATATTCCTTTGGTATATGTCAACCGGAATCCTTTTAGTAATCAGTCCCTTCCTCCTAACGTGTACTATGTGGGATCTCAGGAAGTGATTGCAGGGCAAATGCAGATGGAAGCCATGGGTAATCTCCTTGGAGGATCTGGAGGGGTGACCATTTTGGTGGGTAAGCTGGATAACGAAGGGGCCCTCCTGCGCACTGAAGGGAACAAGGATATAATTAACCGTAAATTCCCCGGTATCACTGTGCTCGCTGAGGAAACCGGAAACTGGCAGCGGGATCAGGGCCTGAGCCTCACCGAAAACTGGCTTACCGCATACGGAGCGGATCTCAAGGGCATTTTGGCCAATAACGATGAAATGGCCTTGGGCGCAGTAGAAGCCCTCAAAGCAGCAGGCCGTACCGATGTGCTGGTCATGGGAGTGGACGCGATTCCTGATGCCAAGGCCGCAGTGGCAGATGGCAGCCTCGCCGCCACGGTGCTTCAAGATGCGGCAGGCCAAGGAAGGGGAGCTGCGGAAATAGTTTACAAAGTCCTACGGGGAGAATCCCCAGAACCAATCACCTGGGTACCTTTTGTGCTCATTACCAAAGAAAATTTGGCTCAGTATCAATAGGTTTTTTAGTTTTCCATCTTTAGTCCATTTTGCTATAAGGTTTGCTATAAGGGGATGACACATGGCAGCGTATCTACTTGAAATGAAAAATATTGTAAAAACCTTTCCCGGCGTTAAGGCGCTGCGGGGGGTTGAACTTAAGGTCCGCCCTGGAGAGATTCATGCCCTCATGGGAGAAAACGGGGCGGGTAAATCGACCTTGATGAAGTGTATCATTGGGATGCAGCATCCAACCAGCGGAGAAATTATCTTTGATGGGAAGCTTCAAGGACCTTATAGCCCTGCTCAAGCCCTAGAGATGGGTATCTCCATGATCCATCAGGAATTGAGCCCAGTGCTCCACCGGCCTATCATGGAAAACATCTGGCTTGGCCGGGAGCCCCTTAGCCCCTTGGGGCTGATCGATCATCAGAAAATGTATGCGATGACCAAGGAGGTCCTCAAAGAGATTGACCTAGAGGAGGATCCCCGCACCCTTATGGCTTCCCTGACGGTGGCGAAAATGCAGATGATCGAAATTGCCCGGGCGATTTCCTACAGTTCAAAGCTCATCATCATGGATGAACCTACTTCAGCCCTCGCGGAAAAAGAGATCAAGCAGCTTTTCGTGATTATGCGAAAGCTCAAATCCCAGGGGAAGAGTATCATCTTTATTTCCCATAAACTTGATGAGGTCTACGAAATCACCGACAGGATCACCGTGTACCGAGACGGGGAGTACATCGGCGCAGAAGATACGGCCAAGCTCAAGGTGGATCAACTCATCACTATGATGGTAGGCCGGAATGTGGAGGACCTGTTCCCCAAGGTGAAGTGTCCCATAGGGGAAGTCAAATTTGAAGTCAGGAACCTTTCTAACCGGAAGTATTTTCAGGATGTTTCCTTTACGGTACGCCGGGGAGAGATCCTGGGGATTGCAGGACTGGTCGGCGCGGGCCGTAGTGAGGTGGTGGAGACCATCTTTGGGGTGCGGCCCAAGAGCGGGGGCGAAATCTTTATTGATGGGAAAAAAGTGGAAATCAAGAACGCGAAGGAGGCCATCAACGCCAAGATGGCTTGGCTCACGGAAGACCGCCGGAGTTCCGGGATATTCCCCATGCTGGGAGTGCAGCTCAACATGGTCATCGCCAACATTCCTAAATTTCTCAACAAGGTTAAGCTTATCCGGGAAACCTATATGCGGGCGGAATGTGAAGAATACGTCAAGAAGATCCAGGTCAAAACCGCAGGGCTGGAACAGCATATTGGGAACTTAAGCGGGGGAAATCAACAGAAGGTACTGGTTGCCCGTTGGCTTATGACGGATCCGGAGATTCTGTTCGTAGACGAGCCTACCCGGGGTATCGACGTGCTTACCAAATCGGAGATCCACCGGTTGCTTAGCAAGCTTGCCGAGGAAGGAAAGTCTATCGTGATGATTTCTTCGGAACTCCCAGAGGTTATGGGGATGAGCGACCGGATCATGGTAATGCATCAGGGCAAGGTAACGGGTATCCTCGAGAATTCCCCGGACCTGACCCAGGAAGAATTAATGGCTTATGCCACCAATACCATAGACGAATATTACCAAGCCCACAAAGAAAAGAAAGCAAAGGAGATGAGGTAAATGAAATCTGCAGCCTTAACTAAGGTTACTATGGGACATATCAATATCGGGCAAACTGCCAAGAAGTATGGCATTATTATCGTTCTGGTGATCATGATCATCTTATTGAGTATTGTACAGCCCGCATTCTTGAGCGCCACCAATATCTTCAATGTGTTAACCCAGAGTTCCATCTTTGGCATTATGGCCTTGGGGATGACCTTTGTCATCATATCCAAGGGCATCGACCTCTCGGTGGGTTCGGTCCTGGCTTTTTCCGGGGTGATCGCCGCAAGTCTTGCGCAAACCGCTACCGCCACGGAAAAGTACTTTCCCTCCCTGCCGGTGATGCCGGTCATCGTGCCTATTCTGACGGCCCTCATTATCGGCGGAGTATGCGGGAGTATCAGCGGCTTGTTAATCGCTAAAACCAGGATCCCCGCGTTCATCGCTACTTTGGGTATGATGACCGTGTCCCGGGGCTTTGCCCTGATCTACACCGGGGGGCGGCCAGTGAGTAACATGATCCCCTCCCTCACGGCCTTAAGCGGGAAGCTTTTTAACGTCATCCCGATACCAGTTATCATTTACTTTATCATGATTGTGATAAGTTACATCTTGTTAAATAAAACCCGGTTTGGCAAAAACACCTATGCCATCGGAGGGAACATCACTGCCGCAGAAGTATCCGGGGTGAATGTGCCCAAGAATCTGGTCATGATCTACATGTACTGCGGTCTTTTGGCAGGCCTTGCCGCAGTGGTCTTTGCAGGCCGGGTAGGTAGCGTTCATCCTGGAGCTGCAGACGGTTATGAATTGACCGCCATTGCCGCGACTACCATCGGCGGTACCTCTCATTCCGGGGGCATTGGTACCATCGGAGGGGCTTTTGTGGGGGCCTTGGTCCTTTCGGTGATGCGGAACGGCCTTACCCTCCTTGGGGTAAACGCTTATTGGCAGAAGGTCGTGGAGGGCCTCATCATCGTTGGGGCGGTCATCATCGACATGAGAAAAAACGCCAAACGGGATTAACGGGATCCATCATTTCATGCTTAGTTCACGGTCATGAACAGCCTTAGTTCATGACCGTGAACAGGCAGGGGACCTAGGTTCCCTGCCTGTTTTAGTTTAGGGAGAAAAAAATATGCACAAAATTCGTATCGGTTCTGTGGGACTTGGCCGTTTAGGTGTAGCCCATGCCGAAAACATCGCCCTTAAAATCCGTCATGCCGAACTGGTGGCCCTCTGTGACGTGGATAAGTCTAAATTACACCAAACCGCAGATAAGCTAGGGGTGCCCCACCGGTTCACCGCGTTTGAGGATATGCTTTCCTTATCAGAATTAGACGCAGTGGTCCTGGTTTCCCCTTCGGGACTTCACACCACCCAGATTGCTGCAGCTCTAGCTGCAGGAAAACATGTGTTTTCCGAAAAGCCCCTGGGGGTTACGGTGGCGGAGTGTAAAGCCGCGGAAAAAGCCGTAGAGGCCCATCCTGATTTGGTGTTCATGTTGGGTTTTATGCGCCGTTTCGATAGTTCCTACCAATATGCTCAGCAAAAAGTTGCGGCTGGGGAAATCGGCAACCCTGTGTTGTTCCGATCTTACAGCCAAGACCCGGAAAAGTTTATTGCAGGAGCCATTGCCTTTGCCCCTCACTCTGGAGGCCAATTCTTAGACATGGCGGTCCATGACATCGATCTCGCCCGGTGGTTTACCGGGAGCGAGCCGGAAACGGTGTATGCCATTGGAGGCTGTTACGCTCATCCTGAATTTGCCCAATATCAAGACGGGGACAATGTGTCCTGCCTCATGCAGTTTAAGAACGGCTGTATGGTGTTCCTCTTTGCAGGGCGTACTGCTCCTCACGGCTATAACGTAGAAACGGAGATCATCGGTACCAAGGGTATCCTCCGTATCGCTTCGGTACCTCAGAAAAACCTGGTGGAAGTCCTCGATCGTCATGGGGTGCGGCGGGAGTGCAGTGAAAACTTCCTGGAACGCTTCAGTGATGCTTATTGTAACGAGATCCAGGAATTTGTCGATTGTATCGTCAGCGGGCAAAAGCCCCGGGTTTCTGTATACGACGGAACCCGGGTCTCAGAAATCGCCTATACCTGTAAGCGAGCTTTTGAAACCGGGGAACTGGTCCGGTTTTAGGGAAGTACTTTTTAGAGGCCTACTGTATCCCGTATAGAACTTTTTTGGAGGGGCTGGAGGTTTTTTTCAAGGGCCCCCTCATACGTAAACTGGCTACAGGCTGCAAAGGTCAGGATTATTCCGCCAACCACTGACCAGGACTTGCTCTTTTTGAAGGTAAAATCCTGGAATGGGGTCAGCCCTTCCTTCTACGCCTATAGAAGAGAGGCGTTTATGCCGGTGGCCTTTGAAAGGCTACCAGCATAAACCCTAATAGAGTTGCAGCAAGGTCCGCGAATTACGGGGGATTTTTCATACCAAAACCCTTGCTAGTCCATGAAAGAGATGGACCATGTTTTTAATGCTGTTGCCCTGGGGCCTGGCTTGTACTTAATAGGTAATTTATATACCATAGGGCAAGAAACGTAAAGGGAAGCGTATGGTTAGCATCAAAGATATTGCGAAACAGGCGGGGATGTCCCCGGCTACAGTTTCCCGGGTGATTAATGGAAAACACAACGTAAATCCGGAAAAGCGGGACCAGATTCTTAAAATAATAGAAGAAACCGGATATGTGCCGAATAAAGCGGCTCGGAGCATGGTGTTACAGCGAAGTTTTACCGTAGGGATCATCATCACTGATACCTTTAACCTGTTTCAACGCCAGCTTTTCTCCGTTATTGAACGGCGGCTTGAATTTTTTGGGTATCACACCCTCTTTTTCTTTGTGCAATTTGACGGCGCCAGTGAAGAAGTCTGTCTTGCCCGTTTAAAGTCAGAAGCCCTCGACGGCATCATCATGATCCATGAGATGAAAGACCCTCAGTTTTATGCATACGCTCTTAAAATGAAGCTTCCCCTGGTGGCCACTACCTTCAGTACCCAAGGGGTTCTCTCTATTCATGTCAATGAGGAACAGGCTGCCTTTGATGCGGTGAGCCATCTTATCAGCCTGGGGCATCGGAAGATCTGCATGATAAGCGGTGGCGGCTTTTCCTTTGGCAGGCAGCGGGCTGAAGGATTCTTTCAAGCCCACGAAGCCGCAGGGCTTGAGCGCAATGAAAACCGGCTGATCCAGGTCCCCTATTATACCATCGAATTCGGTATGTACGGTATGCGGGAATTCTTACTCCGGGATCGGGATTTTTCCGCCCTCTTTGCCGCTACGGATGAACTGGCTATCGGGGCCTTACGGGTTTTAAAGGATGAGGGACTGCGGGTACCTGAGGATATTTCCGTGGTCGGATTCGATGATATCGAAATCGCGGATTATCTCATACCCCGACTCACCACCATACGGCAGCCTTTGGATGAAATCGGAGAACAGACCGCCCTTACCTTGCATAAACTTATCAACGGCAGCTGGGGAACCGGGACGGATATGATCCTTCCGTATAAACTTATCATCCGGGAATCCACAGCCCGGAAAACGTGAACCCATAAGGCGTACCGTAACTAAAGGCAGGGAGAAAGGCTATCCCTAACTTGCCGGCATAAACTGAGAAAAACTTCCAGAGGCTTTCGGCATTCCCTATTTAACCCTATCACCAGCTCAAGGGTTACCACGGTTTTAGCTGAAAGTAATCCGGCAACAAGCAAAAAAAGCACCCAACGTATTTTGATGCTGGTAGACTTCTGCTCAGCCTTACGTATAGTCTTCCAAGGGAAGTATATCCGCCTGGGAAGGCTTTGGTAAGAGCCGCCGGATATTCAAACCCGGCTCCCCTTTGGGCGCGGTAAGTTCCATGATAAGGTCCGAACAGGTTTTTTCCACTTCCGCGGCGAATTTATCTACAATATGAGTAAAGAGTGAATGAGCCACCATAGCGATCAGGGCGATAATAAGGCCAAACACGGTGGTAATCAATGCCTCATAGATACCGTTTGCCACAATCTGGGCGTTCACGTCGGTGGCTTCTGCAATGGATTTGAAGGCGCCGATCATCCCGGAAACAGTTCCCAGGAACCCTGTGAGGGGCGAGAGGGAACCCAGGGCAGTAAGAAAATTGAAGCCGTTTTCCAAGGAATTGATACAACTCATGGCTTCGGCTTCGATGGCTTTTTCTATCTGATGTTCCGGTAGTTCCGCCCGGTTTACCAGGGTGAGCAGGATCCTCGCTCCTATCCGGCGTCTAGTCAAACCGGCCAAATACTGTTGGGCTTCAGGGAGCTTATCCCTTTGTAGGCATTCCTGTACCTGGGCTTTGAGATCATCCAGCCGTAAGTTGTGGTACAACAGATACACTGCCCGCTCCAAGGCGATGGCCACGGTCGCAATTGAAAAGAAAAGCAGAGGCCACATGAAAAGACCGCCCATTTGAAAAAGCGTCAATAACGAAAATGAAGTACTCTCGCTTTCCATAATGGGTCTATAATACCGGTATTCAACGGGTACTTCAAGAGGGGACGGAGGTTCTCTTGGCGTTTGTATGTCCTTTGCCTCCAGCAGGCGCTTATACTCCTAACACACAAGTACAACCCATATAAAAAGACCAAAGGATCCCAGAAACCGGTATTTTTTGTATGAACAACATAAAAAAATCTACCCTCAGGAGGTAATGGAAGTCACCGGCGGCCCTCTCTATTAGGCTGAAACCCTTCCTAAAGATCTTCCGTTTTCTAAAAAGGATGCGCAATTATCCCTTGCTGTATACCCCTTCACCGGGTTCGGCGATCGGGACAGGCTTCTGACATAGGCTATGTCTGACCTCTGATTATGATCGGTTATGCGTCAGGGGATAATTGCGAAAGGATGTATACGTTAAGGGAAATCCGGTTAGTTTCATCAGGAAAGACCTTTTACGCCAGCCCAAACTCCAGAACCGAGTCTCGGGTAAAACCCTCCAAATCCTTGGAGTGGATCGGTACCTGGATCATCTCCGAAGGCTGAACATGCCCTTGCCGGATGGTTTTGATGACCCGATTATCCATCCGTAATTCCAGGACCCCGTGATTTTTCACTATGAGGGATCGGAGATAGACCCTCGTATCCTCCTGGGGATTGAGTTTTCCAGGATTCACATACCGCACATTGGTACCGGCCTTGGTGCGAATCTGTACCAAAGGCCGCGCCCCCTTGAGCCATTCTGCCGCATACGCCCCTGCACGCCTCCCTTCCTCAGTAACCCAGTCCACTAGGTCGTGAACATGGAGCACATTGCCGCATGCAAAGACCCCTTCCAGGTTGGTCATAAGGAAAGAATCCACCAAAGGCCCTCCTGTGGCACTGTAGAGTTCCACCCCCGCGTCCTTGGAAAGCTCATTTTCCGGGACCAGACCCACTGCAAAGAGCAGCGTATCACAATCAATGCGGAAACCTTTGTCCGGGACTAAAACGCCCTTTTCGAGAGGGCTTACCGCTACCCCCTCTACCCGGTCATTGCCAAAGATCCGAGTGATCTGCGAGGAGAGGTAGAGCGGGATGGCAAAGTCGTGGAGGCATTGGACGATATTCCGGGTAAGCCCTGCAGGGTAGGGCAGGATCTCCACCACTGCCTTAACCTGACAGCCAACCCAACTCATACGTCGGGCCATAATGAGACCAATATCTCCAGATCCAATGATCACCACTTCCTTACCGGGGATGTAGCCCTCAATATTCACCAGCCGCTGGGCCAGCCCTGCGGTATACACCCCGGCAGGGCGAGAGCCGGGGATCCGCACATTACCCCGGTTCCGTTCCCGGCAACCCATGGCAAGAACCACTGCCCGGGCACGGATATGCAGCACCCCCTGGGGGGACACACAGTACAGTTCCTTCTCTCGGTCATCGGTATGAACGGAACCAACCGGGCGCAGGGATAGTACGGTAGTATGGAGATAACAGGTAATCCGAGATACCTTCGTTTTTTCGATAAACCGTTCTGCAAATTCAGGGCCGGTGAGTTCTTCTGCAAATTCATGCAACCCAAAGCCGTTGTGAATACACTGCAGGAGGATTCCCCCGAGCTGTTCTTCCCGTTCAATAATAGCAGTAGAAAAACCTGCGGCATCCAGTGCCAAGGCCGAAGCCATACCGGCTGCACCTCCGCCTATCACCACGGCATCATAATAAAGCGCTTTCATGACAAGGCTGCCTCTAATACAGGGCTTGCTCCACCGTGTTTGGTGATTTCTTTCCAAGATAGACCGGTCTCCTGCATGATGAGCTGGATGATCTTATAGGTACAAAATCCCCCCTGACAACGGCCCATTTGTGCCCGGGTAAAGTACTTGATCCCGTCCAGGGTATGATGCCCTAGACGCAGCGCCTGGATTATTTCCGCTTCGCTTACCTGTTCACAACGGCAGATCAGGTTCCCCCAGGCCGGATCTTTGGTGATGAGCTGATCCAGCTCAAAAGGAGCAAGATCCCGTGCCCGGGGCCGTTCCTCTACCAAGGGGTCCCATAGGGGTTTTTCCGTTAAGGTCAGCCCCATAGCTTTAAGAATGTCTTTGACGTACTCCCCGATTGCCGGGGATGCGGTCAAGCCAGGGGACTGGATCCCTGCGACCTGCACCAATGCGGGGGCTTTTTTTGAAGCCTCAATGTAGAAATCCTCTCCCAAACAGGGTCTGAGCCCTGCAAAATTGGTAATCACGTCATGCTGATTCAAGGCAGGGATCATGGTCTTACCTGCCTGGAGGATCTGCTCTAGTCGTTCAGTGGTGGTAGCACAATCCTCCTTGTCATTCACATCCTCTGCAGTAGGTCCCACTAATACGGTCCCCTCCACCGTAGGAATTACCAGCATACCTTTGGATACCGCAGTAGGTACCGGAAAAACCACCCGTTCAGGCCGGGCTTTGGTCTGCTTATCCAAGAGGAAGTATTCTCCCTTTCGAGGGGTGATGGAAAAGGTTTCCCCTCCAAAAATCCGCGACACCTCATCGGCGAACAAGCCTGCAGCATTAACCACATACCGGGCCCGGATCTTCCTGCCGTCCGCGGCCTGAATGGTCCAGAGACTTCTGTTTCCCGCTGTCGGCTCAGCAATGTATTGGGCCTCAGTTACCTTATAATTAGTGTACAGGTGCACCCCGTTCTTTAAAGCAGACTCAACCAAGGCAAATACAAAACGGTACGGCTCAATGATGCCCCCTCCTGGGGCGTAAAGCCCCCCTACCACATCCGGGGAAAGCTTGGGCTCCAATTCCAGGATTCGGTCCCGGGAGCATAACTCAATACCAATGACCTGGTTTTCTACTCCCTGCATATAGAGGTACTCTACGGCCTTAAGCTCATCATCATGCAGAGCAGCTACGATGATACCGCACCGTTTAAAAGGAAATTTGAGTTCCTGCTGTAGCTTATCGAACATGCGGTTCCCCTGGACTTCAAGCCGGGTTTTGAGGTACTGCTTATGATGGTGAAAACCTCCATGAACGATTCCCGAATTCGCCTTAGAAGTCCCAAAAGAAACATCTGCTGCTTTTTCCAGTACCCCAATCCTGAGGGTATACGCCGAAAGGCGCCGGGCGATGTTAGCCCCTGAGACCCCACAGCCGATAATAGCCACGTCATAATCCCCGGTACTTTCATGTTGAGGGTTATAATAAGGAAGATCCATTATTTTACTATAGTTCCTCTGTATTTTTTTTACTATACTATTCCGGTGATTTTCCCATACTCCTTCAGGCGGAACTTATAGTTTATGGTGCCTAGGACCCATAGCTTAAAGGGTTTTGCAAGGTAATAAAAAGCGTTATAGTAGGAAGACGAGGATGGGATAGAACCGAACCTTATGCGTATTATGGAGGAGTTACATGCAATTCAGACTAGACAAGCAATCCGGTAATAAACTGTCGGTGTTGGGATTCGGCTGTATGCGGTTTCCTAAACATCTTGGAGCGATTGATATGCAGAAAACCGGGAACCTTATCATGGAGGCCATCAATAGAGGGGTAAATTATTTTGATACCGCCTATCTATATCCCGGAAGCGAAGAGGCTTTAGGAAAAATCCTGGAACACTATCAGGTCCGAGAGAACGTGTACATCGCCACCAAGCTGCCTTTGATCTTGCTCCGCGGTCCTAAAGATTTTGATAAACTGTTTACCAAGCAGTTGGAACGGCTGCGGACCTCTTATATCGATTATTACCTCATGCATATGATCACCGATATGGACCTCTGGGACAAATTACGGAGTTGGGGAATCGAAGGGTGGATCCAAGAGCAGAAAAAAAACGGCCGTATTAAACGCATCGGCTTCTCTTTTCATGGATCCCAACAGGAATTTCTCAAACTTATCGACGCCTATCCTTGGGAGTTCTGTCAGATCCAGTATAATTATTCGGATGAAAATTTTCAGGCCGGTAAAGTGGGCTTAAGAAAAGCCGCAGAGCGGATGTCTGTTATGGTGATGGAACCCCTCCTGGGGGGGAAACTCGCGACAGGTCTCCCCAAGGAAGCTCAGGAGCTATTCAAAAGAGCGAATCCAGAACTGAGTCCTGCAGGCTGGGCCCTGAGGTGGGTCTGGGATCAGCGGGAAGTATCCCTCCTCTTGTCCGGTATGCAAGAGCTTCGCCAGCTTGAGGAAAATCTAACATTGGCGAATAAGGCCTTTCCCCAGATGCTTACCGGCGAGGAACACAAAATCTACCAGCAGGTCTTGCAAGTGTTCAATAGAGCCTATAAGATCCGCTGTACCGGCTGTAACTACTGTATGCCCTGTCCCCGGGGAGTGAATATTCCCGGTAGTTTTGCCGCGTACAACACCTCCTTTTCCATGGGCTTTATAAGCGGAATGCAGCAATACATATCAAGTACGGGGATAACTTCGGAGCGCCGGAGCGGTCCTGGGCTTTGTGCTCAATGCGGCAAATGCGAAGGCCATTGTCCCCAGCATCTCCCCATCATGCAGTCCCTTGTCGCGGTACGGAAACGGATGGAACCCTTCTTATTCCAAGGAATCTTAGTCATAGTCCGGGCCTTTCTTGGGAAAAAAAGAAAACCTTCAAAGCCCTCAAGCCTATGAGTCGGATGCTCTTCCCCTGCAGTACCGAAGTACCTTCCAGGGTGGAGGCTTTTTTCCAGCGTCCCCTTTCTTTTAGTTTCTTTAAACCCCAATCCCATGAAGGCTGAAGGGCTGCAGAAACTTAAAAGCCGCTAGCGGGGGAGGCCATCCCCTCTACCCGCAGGTGTTTTATACAATGAAAATAGATTCACCGTAAATACCGGCGTAAAGTAGCCAACAGTTCATCTAGATTGAGGGGTTTTCCCAAGTGGCTGTTCATACCGGCCTGGAAACACCGCTCCAGGTCTTCACGAAACACATTGGCAGTCATGGCAATGATGGGAATGGTCTTTGCCCGAAGATGATCAAAGGCCCTGATGAGTCTGGTGGCTTCATACCCATCCATTTCCGGCATGTGGATATCCATGAGGATCACATCATAGGCTTCAGGAACGGCGATGAACCGCTCATAGGCAATTTTCCCGTTTTCCACTTCATCTATGGTAAGCCTGGTGGGTTCCAGCACAGATGAAACGATTTCCCGATTAAGGTCAATATCTTCTACTAAGAGCATCCGGTACTGGCTAAAACACCCTATGAGATCGTTCTGGGTTTCCATGCTTTTCGTGTTTTCCGCTGATCCCGCACCGATTGACCCTGCTGCATCGGTAGCAGCGCTGCCCGGTTTCACCTGTATAGTAAAAATGAAGGAAGCCCCTTGACCCAGTGTAGATTCAACCCGGATATGCCCGTGCATCATCTCTATAATTTTCTTGCTGATCGCCAGCCCCAGTCCGGTACCGCCGTATTTTCGGGAAATGCTGCTGTCTATCTGTTCAAAGGAATTGAAGACCCGGGGTTGTTGTTCCGGGGAAATTCCAATACCCGTATCAGACACCTGTATTTCCAAGGTACAAAGCCCCTCGATTTCATCGCACTTCCGCGCCTCAATGGTAATGACCCCTTCATCGGGGGTAAACTTAGTAGCATTACTCAAGAGGTTAGTAATAATCTGGGCAAACCGCTGTTCATCGGAAACAAGCCTTGGGGGGATATGCTCATCCACCTTGACCACCAGGTGCTGTTTCTTTTCATCAAGCCGGAAGGCAAGTACATCAATCACCTGGTGCAGCATCTTTTTAAAGTCAAATTCCGTATAGGAAAGCTCAAACTTATCCGCTTCGATTTTGGACATATCTAGAATATCATTGATAAGCCCCAGCAAATGGGCCGAGGCCCCTTCGATCTTGGCCAGGCAATAATCTTTGCGCTCTATACCCTGGGCAGCTTTGGCCAGGCCGGTCATACCGATGATGGCGTTGAGGGGGGTCCGTATTTCATGGGACATCGTGGCAAGAAAATTCGATTTGGCCAGATTGGCCTGTTCCGCGTTCTGCTTCGCCTTCAACACCTCGGTCAAATCATGAAACAGGGCGAAGGAACCTTCAAGGGCTCCGTTCCCGTCAAACATGGGGGTAAAGTGAATCTTGTAATTCAAGGGTATCCCATCCCCCATATCAATAATCTGTTCAAT
This sequence comes from Treponema sp., assembly GCA_031284195.1. Taxonomy (GTDB): domain Bacteria; phylum Spirochaetota; class Spirochaetia; order Treponematales; family Breznakiellaceae; genus JAIRLU01. Next base: position 7,054 of record JAITAI010000242.1, on the reverse strand, counting down.
CACCGTGGAACAACGCTCGGTAATCCCCTTTTGAAAAGCTGCGGTGATTTCATCAAGCAACTGGGGAGCAATGAACCTTCCAAAGACCTCCCGGTAGTGCCGTCCGTTGATAAAGGCCGCGTTCTTGATACCGGTCCTTTTGAGAAATACATCAGCGCAGTATACAAAACAACTGTTTTTATCGAAGAGGAGAATAATATCCGGGCTGTTTTCGAGGACCAGGTTCATGTAACTATCCTGCTTTGCCCGTTCAGTGCTGAGAACCGTATTCATCTTGGCTTTAGCGGCAATGATGCTCCTATTCCGTTCAATGATCCGTTGTAGGAACTCGATCTGCCGGTTGAGCTTCTTGGCTTCTTTGCGCAGGGCGATGAGTTTCGCGTGATCATCATCCTCAAGTGCATCAGGCATACCTAACTACTTCCTCATGAACCTGAGCCATTTCAAAACTCGCTTAGAGCGGACTTATGGTCCGATAAAAGGATCGCTCGAAAAAGCGGTCTCAGGTCTGTTTTTTCCCTTACAAAGGCTGGAGTTTCAAAATTTGACCTTTTGAAGCTGCCTCGCCTATAAAAACCTATAAAACGCATACGATCAGGGTACAGTTATGGAAACGGTTAACCAAGCGGCCATTTTCAGTATATACCGGACAAATCTCACCGCCAGAATAGCAGAATTGATAAACCGTATCATGGATGGAAGAACGTACCTGTTCCAGCTCTGCGGTGGGATCTGCCTCCAACACCAGATACCGCGTGAGGCACGAAAACATTAAGATGCAAGACGGTTCCGGTACCTGCAGGATCTGCTTGACCGTTTCGCCAGTGGTATACATCACGTCAGCACAATCAATATCTCCCACCATTAAGGTCGTGCCGACGGGCATACGCCCTCCGCAGACCGCATACCCTTCGGGGGTAAGGGTATAAATAGAACGGAGTACTGGTTTTGTTCCATCATTATAGTCGATAAGAAAGGGGAAAGAAGCCGTGGCAACCCATGCATCTATAAGGCCCAGGTGTTCCAGATATACCTGGACAGGCATGTCGTTAATCTCCATCAAGATATTGCCCTCTGCTTTGGTGATAATCGCTTTTTGAGTCTGGACTTTTTCTCCCGGGATGGTAGCAACAAAGAAGGAGGGCTGTATCGGTCCATATACCAGCACAAAGGACAAGGTATCGTTACTGCTTTGACCGTTGAAAATCGTATAAGTCCGGTTATAGTCCATCCGGTAGTCGCTTGCCAGAGTCCCGAAGAGGGGAATCCCTCCGGTTATGGCGTCAAGTTTCTCAACCAGTAGTTCTCCTCCCAATTGACTAATGGTAGGCCCGCACATGAGCATCATCGCTGGTTCTCCAGGCAAGATTTTTCGGGCTCCTTGGTATGCTGCTATCAAGGGTGCATCCTGTATTTCGGTCAAAGACTGGGAAACCCCGGCGGAAAACAGCACTTCGTCGCTGGTGAAGACCGTAAGACAGAGCATCATTTCCCCCAGTTCTCCTGCAGAAGCGCTAGCCATAGTGCTGCACCCGATAATATCAAAGGGAAGGGCGTCACTTAGGGCTTTGGTAACCCCGGTTTCGATGAATTCGTCATAACAGGTCATCAAACCCACAGAATGGGCGCATAAGGTATGTTCCACATCAAGTTGATCGAGTATTTCTGATACCGCAACAGCCACGTCATCAATTTCAAAGGTGTATGCGCTCATGGTTTTCATCATCCAAAATACCTCCTCTTGGTATGACCTTATGGTCAGTGATTAGTGTAGGGTTCGTTTTTTACCTTATCAATCCTGCCGATACGCTACTCCCTTGCTTCATGGAAGATAAGGGATGAAAAGAAAAATGAGATTTTTGGATTCCCTCAGAAGCATCCTTCATAAAGAGAATTATCGCCGCTGCTTATGACCATACACTTCTTAATATCGAGGCTTTCCCACAAATTGAAGTATTGGGAACGTCTCACGGTAATAGAGCCAGTTTCAAAACTTCAGTTTTAAAACAACCTCAAATATAAAAATAAAATACCTTTTTACTCGTAGTCCTATTTCTATAATAAAAAGATTTATACTAAAATGTCCAGTAGATGCCATGACTCCTGCATGTAACGGTATATTTCTTTATAGAATAAGGATTTACGTATTACCCTCCCATGTATCTGTGGAAAGGTAATTCCTTATTCTATAAAGAATTCCAAAAGTAAATGCAGAACCCTGGGCGGCCACGGGCAGGCCCCATCTGTGGATTCCAGACTTCGATGTCCATGCTCCGAACTCCCATTTCCATGCTCTGAACTCCGATATCCACGTTCTAAACTTCGATGTCCATGTTCTGAACTCCGAGTTTCATGTTCCGAACTCCGATGTCTATGTTCTGAACTCCGATGTCCATGTCCTGAACTCCAATTTCCATGCTCTGAACTCCGATGTCTATGTTCTAAACTCCAATTTCCATGTTCTGAACTTCGATGTCCATGCTCTGAACTCCGATTTTCATACTCCGAACTTCGATGTCCACGTTCTAAACTTCGATGTCCATGCTCCGAACTCCAATGTCCCTACTCTGAACTCCGGTGTCCAAGTTCTGAACTCCGATTTTCATACTCCGAACTCCAATTTCCATACTCTGAACTCAGATATCCACGTTCTAAACTTCGATGTCCTGGTTCCGAACTCCGGCGTCCAGGTTGTATAAGGAATAAGCAAATTGAACTTGCGGTTCCCTATTTTAACCAAGTCTTCATTTTGTATGGAAATAGTAATTCCTCTGCGTTTATCTTGAATATGCTCTGATAAATATTGCACAAACCCTGAGAAATAGGGTATACCTAAACCTAATGAAGGATAGGGATAACAACTATGCTGACCAGGCAGCGGTTCTGGTTCACGCCTTACCGTATATTCAGCGCTACCAGGGTAAGACCATGGTGGTTAAGTACGGCGGGAATGCCATGATCCATGCCGACCTCAAGGCAGCGGTGATGCAGGATGTGATCCTCATGAGCTGTGTAGGCATCAGGACCGTGCTGGTCCATGGAGGAGGCCCGGAAATTGAAGCCATGCTCCAGGCGCTGGGTAAAGAGAGCCGTTTTGTCCGGGGGCTTCGGTATACCGATGAAGAGACCATGGAAATCGTGCAGATGGTCCTCTGCGGTAAGGTGAATAAGGACATTACCTTTCTGATTCAGCAACAAGGGGGGCAGGCTATAGGCATTTGCGGTATTGACGGGGGGCTGCTCCAGGCCAAACAGCTTGGTACAGAGGATGAGGATCTGGGCTTAGTAGGGGAGATTGAAACCGTGAATACCTCGGTTTTGGAGGGGATATTACATTCAGGGGCCATTCCGGTGGTCTCCTCGGTTGCGCTGGGTATAGGAGCTGCCACGGGACATGCCCTTAACATCAACGCGGATATGGCCGCAGCCCGGATCGCAGTGGCTTTGGAGGCGGAGAAACTCCTCCTTATGACCGATGTACCGGGCCTACTCCGGGATGTCCATGACCCGGATTCCCTTATCAAAGTGATCACGAACACAGAACTGGCAGCGCTAAGAAAAGAGGGGATTATGAGTAAAGGTATGATCCCCAAGACGGATTGTTGCAGTCTTGCCCTGGAGGGGGGGGTCAAGAAGGCCCATATCATTGACGGACGTTTTCCCCATGCCTTGCTTATCGAACTTTTTACCCATGGGGGGATCGGTACCATGATTGAAGCTGGGTAAAAATCGCAGGCCCAGCAAGCTGGTCCAGCAATTGCGGGATTAATCCGAATGAGAAAAACCGGTTTCCAAGGGCCTGCAACCAAAGAAAAGCCCAATAGGAAGCAAGAGAAAACACCTCCTAGGATGCCGGGTTTAGTTACTAAGCCGGATAGGAAGTAAGAGAAACACCTCCTAGGACGCTGGACTTAGTTAATAAGGTCGGATAGGAAGTAAGGGAAAACTGGAGGACGCTGGGTTTAGTCCATAAGGCCGGATAGAAAGCAAGAGAAAACACCTATTAGGACGCCGGGTTTAGTTACTAAGCCGGATAGGAAGTAAGAGAAAAAAAGGAAAAATATGGCTGATGTTTTTATGAATACGTATCACCGGTTGCCGGTTACTTTTGTTTCCGGGGAAGGGTCTTGGCTCAAGGATGGGACTGGGAAAAAGTACCTGGATTTTACCGCAGGTATTGCGGTAAATTGCCTGGGCCATGCCTATCCAGCCCTGGTTAAGGCCATCTCCGAACAGGCAGCCAAGTTCAATCATGTCTGCAATTATTACCAGAGTGATGTAGCCGAGGCGTTTGCGGAAAAGCTGGTGGCTGCCTGCGCTCCTGTGGGGATGCGGAAGGTCTTTCTGGGTAATTCCGGCGCCGAGGCCAATGAAGGAGCCTGTAAGATCGCCCGGAAGTATTCTCTCAAGAATTACGGGCCCAGACGGCATACCATCGTAAGCCTCAAGGGGAGTTTCCACGGGAGGACTATTACCACCCTCTCGGCTACCGGGCAAGAGCGTTTTCACCAGGACTTCGGCCCCTTTACCGAGGGGTTCCGGTTCATTCCGCCGGGAGACCTGGAGGCGCTGGATCGGGCTTTAGACCCGGCTTCTGTGGCTGGGCTACTCCTGGAAGCTATTCAAGGGGAAAGTGGTATTTTCCCCTTGGCCCCTCCCTATATAGCCGCTGCAGCTCAACTCTGTGCAGAGCGGGATATACTGCTCATGTTTGACGAGATCCAGTGCGGTGTGGGCAGGACCGGGACCTTTCTTGCCTGTGAAGCCTACGGGGTCAAAGCCGACATCGTTACCCTGGCAAAAGGTCTTTCCGGGGGCGTTCCAGTAGGAGCGGTTCTTACCGGGGAAAAGGCTGCGGATGTGTTTGGGATGAGTGATCATGGCAGTACCTTTGGCGGAAATCCTTTGGCTGCAGCTGCAGGGCTTGTGGTGCTGGAGACGGTACAGGAGCCCCACTTTTTATCAGAGATTGTCCGGAAAGGGAAGCAGTTTCAGGAGGTGTTGGGTAGTTGGCAGCATCCGAAGATCCGGGAAATCCGGGGGCAAGGGCTTATGCTTGGAGTGGATATCACTACGGAAGCGTGGCCAGTACTGGAAAAGGCCTTGGCCGCAGGTTTGCTCATCCTTTCGGCAGGAACCCATACATTGCGTTTCCTTCCGCCTTATATCATCAAGGATGCTGAAATAGACCAAGGATTGGGCCTGCTGAAGGGGGTTTTGGATAAATCCTAGGGGTCTGTTAGACTTCCCTTCAGTTTTGCAAACCATAAAGACTCCATAGGGAAGGTTTTATGAGGCGCTTTGGCTGGACCGCCGGGGTGCGGGGTGCTCCTAACCATGAACCCCGGTTTCCCTTGGCAGGTAAAGCGGCTAGGCCGTTACAAGGCTCATCTTCGCTATTCCTGCCTTTGCAGCAACTAAAGACGAGGGCGAAGGGTTTGCAAAGATGGTAAAGACAATTTGGGGCATGGATAAAGCCGGATCAGGGTAAGGTTTCTTCCCACCGCTTTTGAATGGATACAGCCGTTGCAGCAGGATCCCGGCCTTGGGTAAACATGGTATAGAGTTCCTCCCGGACTATGGTCTCCAGGAAATGAATCTGCGGGATGCCGATGAATTCTTGCATAACGTCCCCTCCCTCATACATATCATAGGCCTTGGCATATACATCCCCTTTAAGGTTCCGCGTTCCGCTCCAGTTTCCCGGCACTGCATGGGACGCAATGGCTAAGCGAGAACTCCGTTCCGCCAAAAACGTGATGAAGGCCCAAGCCTGATCTTGATGCGTACTATACTGGGAAATACCGGTGTACCAACTGGTTAAACCGAATACCGGTTTTTTACCCATATCCAGGCTGGGGATGGTGGTGATGCCGAAGCCCGTATCTCCCATCTGCTGCTGAAGGGTATGGATATCCTGTACCGATGCAACCATCATACCGATTTTACCCTGGGCGAATTCCTCAAGTTTCTGTTCTCTTGTTTTGAAGAAGAGGTCCGGCGAGAGCAGTCCTTCTCTATATAAGGTATCCAGAAAGCCCAAGGTCTCGAAGATGGGGGGGCTGATGAAATTGGGTTTACCATCCTGAAGCATGACCCCCCCGGCAGCCCAGATCCAGGAATACACATCCACATACAGACTGGCAGGGTACCCTGGGCTTAAAGCCAGGGCCATACCAAAGCGGCCAGTATTGCTATTGGTAATGGTCCGGGCGTAGTGTAAAAAATCCACTCGGTTCTTAGGGGGACGATCAAACCCTGCAGATTGTAAGACTTCCACATTATAAAAAAGGGGAACCATGAATGAGACCATCGGAAGGGCCCAGACCGTTTCGGATCCTTGGGGGCTATCGGAGGATAAACCAGGAATAATATTTTCCATGGTTTTCGTCTTTTCTATATAGGGATCCAAGGGCTTAAGCATACCCTGCTGGGTGAGTTCATACAGCCATTGTAGGTCAAGGGCAAGAATATCGGATCTACTTATTTCGCCAGGTATTCCCTCGAAGAGGCGGTCCTCCATTTCCTGATAGGAAAGATGCTCCAATTTGATGGTAATACCGGGATTACTCGCTTCAAATTCACTGACGATCCTTTTAAGGGTATCGTCTTTTAGTTCATCCTGCCACCATTGGGTAAATACAAGGGTACTTGCCTGAGCTTCTCGTATGGTTCTGACACCGATTTTGATAAAGAACCCCAAGGGTAACATGATAAGGACCAAACCAAAGAGGATCCTGTCTACCACCGACAGGTTTTTAAGCATCTTTTTAATCATAGGATGAGTATGCCCATAAAGGGGAACGCCTATCAAGTATGAAGACAAACCATAAGGTTAAGCCCTCTTTATCCGGCGTCAAGGTAGAGGCTCCGCTAAGCGGCCCAAGGCGAGGATGATTTCCTGGGCAATCTGTTCAGGCTCCTTAGCTTCTGCCTGAACCCTCATATAGGCGCTGTTTTTATAAGCTGCGGCCCTTCGCTGGTGCAGGGTTTTATGGGTTTCCTGGGGATTATCCGTGTTGAGAAAGGGGGGCAAGGGCTTCGTCTGGCATAT
>JAITAI010000021.1 GCA_031284195.1 Treponema sp. | reverse complement strand
CGGATCACGGTAGAGATAGGGAATGGGATGGAGGAGATGGCCTCTGGAGCGGAGCAGATAGACGGAGCAGTACACAAGGTGAATGAGATAAGCCTAGAGAACAAGAAGCAGATAGGGCTGGTTATGGTTGAGCTGCAAAGGTTCAAGGTGGTAAGGGGTTAGGGCGTGTTCACGTTACGCAAAAAGATACAAATACAGGACCGATAGATAAAAGCCCTCAACATGCGGTCAAGCTTATCAGAGCGAGTGCCAATCCCTCGATCCGCCGGAGAACTTGTAACAAATTTTGTGTAAACGGCTATACTACAACAAGGAGCGAGTATGGCCTTTACAAAAGAGCTGCTGGATGAAATCCTGAAGGACTACCACGGCCTGGCCGATTTTTACGGTCCGCAGCAACTGGCTGAACCAGTTGATGTTGTTACTCAGCACATCGGAATGTTGGAACTTACCCGGAATTGTCCTCCCTTGGAACTCGTGGAACGCATTACCTGCCGATGCATGGGCCATTGACATCTACGAACTGTTTGTAGACCCCCTTTCCTCCCATGAAGAACTGGAATGGCTCTATCAGGTTATAGCGAATAACCTTGAGCAGCTTGCCGGTGAGGCCATTCAAAAAGTCCTTGCTGATACATGTAAAGATCGGCAACTGTGTTTAATCGACCCGCATTGAGGACAACTCCCGCCTATAATCTGTTGGGAAAAGGCGGGTGGACTTCAAAAAGAGTTCAGTTATACGTGAGGGGATAATTGCGTAAATTAATGAAGGGACGACCCTACTATACACATGTCTGTATATGCTTCGAGGCTGAAGCGTCTCGGGGTTCTGTTCGCCTAGGTCAGGTCGCTACGCTCCTTCAAGCGCTAGTAAACACGCTGCAGGGGGAGGGGTTCGCTACTGGGAGTAAAAATTAATCTTTTCACTAGGCCCTACTCAAAGTCAAGGGCTAGGTCCGGGAATTACCCCATATAGCCCTATGCAGTTTACGCAAAGATCCTCCCGATACCCCCGGCGCTCAGCTTACAGCCGGATGATCCGCGCATTGGTCAGCACTTCCGTCCCTGCCTCAGTGAGGAGTATGTCGTTTTCCAGACGGCAGCCTCCGTGTGCAGGGTCATAGAGACCGGGCTCCAGGGTAAAGATCATACCTGGTTTCAGCACCCAGTCATTGTCCGCCCGGTTACGCAGGCTCGGGGACTCATGGGCCTCAAGCCCAATGCCATGACCCAAGGCGTGGGGCATGCTTTTCTTGGCGTTGCCGAAAAAGGCGTCCACTGCCGCAGCTATGGTCTTAGCCGCCGTCCCTTCCCCTACCATAGCCAGGGCCAGCCGGTAGGCCCGCTCGGTGAGGGTGAGGAGTCTTTCTTGGGTCCGAGAAAGGGGGGCTCGGACAAAGGTCAGGGTAACATCGCTGGTATATCCCCCATACTTGAGCCCAAAATCCAGAATGGAAAGCCCCGGCGTGGCAAAGTCTCCCCCTGTATAGGCTGGGAAGGGATGAATACCGAAACTCCGCTGCGGCCCTGCTGCCAAGGTCTCAAAACCCATACCCTCACAGCCCCGCTTCCGGCATTCTGCTTCAATGAAGAGGGCCACTGCCCCTTCGGTATTAAGCTCGCCGGAACGGATCTGCTCTTCCAGTACATCAATGAGTTCATTGGTAATGGCCGATAGGTTCCGGTAAATCCCAATCTCCTTCGGATCCTTGACCGCCCTAAGGACTTCCACTTCCCGGTGGATCCCCCCATTCCGGCATAACACCTCAAAATCAATGAAGGCCTCCACGTAATGCAGGAAAAGGGGATAGGGAGTAACCGGGGGGATTTCAACTTTGCTGCCAAAGGGAATCTTGAAATAGGCGATGGCCCCCTGGAAGGCCTTCAGGGGCTGCCGTTCAAATTCAGTATAGGGGATGACGCTATCTGCCTCGGCATAGATCAAAGCTATATTGATATCCCAAGGAACCAATAGGGAATGGCTTTTTCCTTGAGGATCAAACCCCAGGAACAGCAGCCCATCTCCCGGATGCCCGGTCATCCAGCGAATCGAAGGATCCTGCCGGGCTTCGGTATGCTCAAACATAGCCAGGCCAACCCTTTCTTCGGCCATCCACTGGTAGAGTTTATTCCTACGATCTTCATAACTCATGATGCCTCGATGTTCCTCCTAGAAATGCAGTTCGGGAAACCTCCAGGATGCGCTCTAGTTCCCGGTCCCCGATCCAGTAATGGGTAACAAACCGGAATACTCCTTCGGAAGGAGGATTGATAAGAATGTCCTGTTGAGCAAAAAAAGCCTGGATCCAGGCAGCCACCCTAGGCTCTTTGGCAGGAAGAAAGGAGAAAAAAACCAGGTTGATATCTATTTCCTGGGGATTGATCCTAATGCCCGGTATGGCTGCCAGTCCCTGAGCCAGCTTCTTAGCCCGCTCATGATCTTGGCAGAGGGTTTTTGTCTGCTCTTTCAGGGCGATGAGCCCGGCAGCGGCCAAGACGCCTGCCTGACGCATCGCGCCGCCTAAGATCTTCCGCTTCATCCGAGCTTGTGCTGCAAAGTCTTTAGGCCCTGCCAAAAGGGAACCTACCGGAGCGCAGAGCCCCTTAGATAGGCAGAACATCACCGAATCCACCCGCGCGGCGATGGTTTTTACATCCACCTCCAGAGCAAGGCCGGCATTGAAAATCCGGGCGCCGTCCAGGTGAACCGGAAGTCCCCAGGCGTCTGCCAAGGCCCGAACCTCATCCATAGCGGCTAAAGGTACGGCTCTACCCAAGGAATGGGCATTCTCAAGACAAATCAGGGAGGTCGCGGGCTCGTGGAGATCCCTTTTCCGCAGCCGCTCTCGGATCCGGTCAGGGTGGAGCACTCCCGTAGGAGCGGCAATGGGCCTGGTCTGCACCCCTGCAATGATCGACGCGGCCCCGGCCTCATGCTGGAGGATATGGCACTCCTCCCCTAGGATCACCTCGGTCCCACGCTGACACCAAGTAAAGAGGGCTAATTGGTTCCCAAAGGTCCCGGAAGGCACAAAAACCGCGGCCTCTTTCCCCATCAGGTCCGCTCCTAGGGATTCAAGCTCCTGTATGGTCGGATCATCCCCATACACATCATCTCCTACTGCCGCAGCGGCCATGGCCTGGCGCATCTGCTCAGTAGGTTTGGTTACCGTATCACTGCGTATATCAATTTTTTCTTTCATATTGATCCTGCCATACTCATCTCCTTAAACCCTCTGGCTCGATTGTCCCTATAGGGCGCGTTACATCATTAAAAAAAGTTCCGTAACGGAAGGTATTGTTTGCCCATTGGATAAATTCCGTAAGTGAAAATACCCGGATTTCCTTATCTTTGTTTGCACTGGTGGTATATTTTTTATGCTTGGCTGCATCCTTAAGCCAGGATACGGCACCACTTCGGGCGCCGTTACCATCCACAATAATCACCAACTCCTTTTCCGGCATGGCCTCAATACAATTAAGATACAGATAGGGAAATTTCTCATCCACGCTTCCTGAAGACTGTTGCCATTTACACTCGATCCGGATTGCCCTCTTTAGACTTTTTTCCCATTGATAAGTCTTGGAGTATAACAAAAATTCCGTATATCCATCATGACTATAAATATTCTTAAATGGACAATGCTTTAAAAGTACATCATCCGAATAGGCTTCCTTCCGCTGCTTCCAATCACGAAACATAACAATTTCAAAGCCCTTGGCCTTAAAGGTAGATTCCACGGTACTCTCCAGTACTTTACCTTGATTAGCGGCATAGGCGCCTTTGTGGTTATTGTGCAGCATAGACCGCTTCTCCTGCCCCTTCATCCCTAAGCAAGGCAGCCTGTAATCGTCTTTCCGTTATCTCGCAGAATTCCCGCTCGATCTCTACGCCGATATAAAACCGCTTCCCCAGCCTACTACAGGCCAGGCCGGTGGTGCCGCTCCCATTGAAGGGGTCCAGGATAATATCCCCTGGTTTAGTGGAAGCCAGGATGATTCGGTTCAAGAGGCTCAAGGGTTTTTGGGTTGGATGCTTACCGATTTGCTTTTCTTGTTTGGTGGGAGTGGGAATCGACCATACCGACCGCATTTGAACCGCTTCTTTTTTCAGTTTATCCTCTGGAAATAGGCCGTTTTTCATAGCCTGGTAATTAAAGTAATGTTTCGCCTTTTTATCTTTCCGGGCCCAGAGCAAGGTTTCATGGGAAGCGGTAAAACATCGGCAGCTTAAATTAGGGGAACCATTGGGCTTAAACCAGATAATATCATTTAAGAAGTGAAAATGCTGCTTCTGTAGTACATAACCGCACTGATAGATACTATGATAGGTACCGCTTATCCAAAGGGTTCCTTCAGGCTTTAAAATCCGGCGACACGCAGATATCCAGGCCTCATGAAAGGCCGTATCCTCTGCCACTCCCTTGCTGGTATCCCAGGCTCCTTTATTCACCGGCGCCATGCGACCATTATGACAGGTAAATCCGTTATTTGACAACTTATACGGAGGGTCTGCAAATATCATGTCAATGGTATTCTCAGGAATACGGGCCAGGACTTCACGGTAATCTTCATTATAGATGATAGCCTGTTCAGAGGTATAGAAGGGCTTTAACTGGGTTTTAGGCTGAGTAATCCCCGCAATAATCCGGTCAAAGGCCTTTTCAGGCATCCTTTCTATTACCTGAAACTGTTCTCTCGTACCCATGATACCCTCCCATACTCTTATAATACCATATCCTGTCTCTTTTAGAAAGCTCCTACCCGGTGGCGCAGGATAAACGTATAGAAAAAGTTAAGCTGATGAAGGTAACACAGCCGGCCATAGCCGCGTTGTGTGGGAGTTCGGCCTAGGTGTACCCTTGGGTCTGTCTCTTGTGGAGGGGGCTTTTTTCCCTGGGTAGCGTTCCCATTCGGCGTCTTTAAGCCCTCATACTCCAAAACTTCCGCATCATTTTGAAAAATGATCCCGATGATTTTGAAAAAAAATCGGAGCATTTTAAAAAATTCTCGGAGCATTTTGAAAAATGATCGGTTATTTTTCCAAGCCTAGGGCGTATACAGAACAGGCCAAGCTGGACAGTATTTTAAAAAACCGGCCTAAGCAAGCGGCAGGGTGGGCGCTGCGAAGGCCCTTAGGGATATGAGGTTTGGCCCCAAAGCGCCAGGGGCGCTTCGATTACCGTGGCTTCCGCTTCCTCAAGCCTCTGCAATTAGTTGTTGTGGGTTTATCCTAAATAAACCAAGAGACTTCTTCAAAACTTCCTCAAGGGTGTCCTCGATCCGCTCAAAAACGCCCCTTAGGGTTCATCTTCTCTCAGGCGGTCTTCCTCATCTTCCTCAAAGGCATCCCCCTGAACCAGTTCCTCGGGGAAACCCCCATCCGTCGCCTCTTCTGCTAGGGTTTCCTCTGGCTGCTTCACTGGTAAGTCTTCCAGGACGATCCGATCCACCCCGATAACAAAATCCGGTTTGTCAATACTGAGGATCCGCACGCCTTGGGCGGTCCGGCCCATCACCCGGATGGTATCAACCTTGAGCTTGATGGACTTACCTTGGCTGGTGATACACATGATCTCTTCTGTATCCAAAACATTGACGCAACCCACCAGTTCTCCGGTTTTTTCGGTAACCGTGTAGATCCGTTGCCCCCCGGTTCCCCGGCCGTGGGAAGAAAATTCGGTAAAACTCACCCGCTTGCCGTAGCCGTATTCGGAAATGAGCAGCATGGTTTCCTTGTCATCCACCCGGAGCACACCGGTGAGTTCATCGTTATCGTCGAGCTTCATGCCAATAATACCCCGGGAGGAGCGGCCCATAGCCCGTACATGGTCCTCTGCGGTCCGCAGGGCCTGGCCTTTCCGGGAGATGAAGACCACCGCATCATTGCCCCGGGTGAGCAGGGCGCTCACCAGCTTATCCCCTTCCTGGAGCTTAATGGCGATGATGCCCCGGGTTTTAGCATTGGCAAACTCGCTGGTTTGCATCTTCTTGACCAACCCCCGGGCAGTACTTATGAAAAGGTACTGATCATCGGTGAAATCCTTGAGGGACACCACTGCGGTAATATCCTCATTGGAGGAAACCGTGAGGAGGGTCTTGATGTGGACCCCTTTAGAAATCCGGGAACCTTCAGGGAGTTCATGGACTTTCATCCAGTAGGCTTTACCCTCATTGGTAATAAACAGGATGTACTCATGAGTGGAAGCTACGAAGATCTGCTCCACAAAGTCGTCTTCTGCGAGGCGGGCGCTGACAATGCCCTTACCTCCCCGGCCCTGGTTCCGGTAGGCCGACACAGGCACCCGCTTGATGTAGCCCAAGTTGGAAATAAGGATCATCATCTCTTCTTTTTTGATGAGATCTTCGATGTTGATGCTTTCCACTTCCCCGGCAATGATTTCAGTGCGCCGTTTATCCCCGTAACGCTCGGCAATACTGCGGGTTTCCTCTTTGATGAGTTCCCGGAGCTTCTGCTCGTCCTCCAAAAGGGAGCGCAGATAGGCGATGTAGACCGAAAGTTCGGTGAGTTCTTGCCGGACCTTTTCGGTTTCTAGGTTCGTAAGCCTGCCCAGACGCATATCCACAATGGCCCCGGCCTGGATAGGGGAAAGGTGAAACCGCTCCTCTAAGCGGGTTTTGGCGACGTTTATATCCCGGGATGCCCTAACCCCTGCCACAACTTCATCGATGTTTTCCAGGGCAATGATCAGCCCCTGCAAGATATGGGAGCGTTCATCTGCCTTGCGAAGCTCATACCGGGTTCTTCGGGTGATCACCTCTACCCGGTGTTCCACAAAGTAATGGATCAGTTCTTTGAGGCTGAGGCATTGGGGTTTACCGTTCACCAAGGCCAGGTTGATAATGCTAAACGAGGATTGCAGAGGCGTATGGGAGAAGAGCTGGTTGAGCACCACCTTGAGGATGGCCCCTTTCTTGAGTTCAATCACGATCCGCAGGCCGTCCCGGTCAGATTCATCCCGGTGCTCGGAGATGCCGTCTATGATCTTGTCCCGGATCAAGTCGCTAATCCGAATAATCAGGGCAGCCTTGTTTACGGTGTAGGGAATTTCATGAAAGATGATGACCTCTCTGCCGGATTTGGTGGTCTCTACGGTAAACTGGCCTCGAATCAGGACCTTGCCCCTGCCTAGCTTATAGGCTTCTTTGATGCCTCGGCGGCCCAAGATGATGCCTCCGGTGGGAAAGTCCGGGCCCTGTATATGCTGCATCAGGGCTTCCATGGAGATCTCGGGATTATCAATGTATGCGCAGACCCCCTCGCAAACTTCCCTGAGGTTATGGGGGGCCATGTTCGTGGCCATCCCCACCGCAATACCGCTGGAACCGTTAATGAGCAAGTTCGGCACCGTCGCAGGAAGCACCAGAGGCTCTAAAAGGGATTCATCGTAATTGGGAACAAAATCCACGGTCTCTTTCTTGAGATCCAA
>JAITAI010000012.1 GCA_031284195.1 Treponema sp. | reverse complement strand
TGATGAAACGGTCAGCTTTCCCCCGGAAGATCGGGAATACTCCTCCCCGGCCCAGGCTTACGTGGAACGCAGGATTTTAAAGGTTCTCCAAGCAGAAAGCCGATGACCCGGCTTCGGTGGATAGAAAAGCCCCATCCCATACCGGGGTTTTGTACCATGTAATGTTCCGACTGTTGGCGACGTTTTTGCAGCCCGAATAGGGCTTTGCGCGGCAAAGACTAGGGCTGGCAAAATGTGCCGGAGCAACGGCGTGGGAGTGAAGCGTAGTGGAAACCAGAACCGTTGTGGAGGCAGAGGGGCTTTAGCCCCGAAGCGTAACCGGTCCTGTTATGTACAGCGCCATGTTTTTATCATATCCATTCAGTTATTTCCTTTTTTGATATTTCCCATGCGTTGCTATATACTATTTCTTTTGTATTACAATACCTGCAAAAGGGTATCGGCTTCCCCATAAATTCCAAAATCTCCTCAAACTTTTTTACCTTATATATGTCTATATAATCAAATCCGTTTACTTTTAAGTCTTTCCCAAAATAGTCATTGAAATACCTGATCCATGGCGGTAATGAACAAGCATATATCTTCCCTTCTTGTAATACGGCGCATTGAGCCGCCCGGATACAATAAGAATGACTTTCTTTTATATCTTGGCAACCGTTTATATCAAGTAACCATTTATACATCCCTCTCGGCTTTTTCCCGTATTCTGTTTTTACCCCGTATTCTTTCGCTATAGATTTTATTTTTGTATAATTTAAATGTATAGGATAATGGCTAATTGCCACTCTAACGACGCTCTGGTTGCACTGCGTCCAAAACGCCATTGGCATTTTGAGCAATACTATGCCATTTGTTACAAGGTCTATTCCTGACAAAGGAAAATGTTTACGTGTAACAGCCATGATTTCAATCAGCGATGGGTGCAGGAGCGGTTCGCCTCCCAATAGCCGGATCGTCTTGATTTTTCCATTTGACAAAGATGATAACCGTTCACAGTCTTTATCAAATTCCGCGACATCAAGAAACTTTTCATTAACCAAAGGACAGAAGTTAGCGCAGTATTTACATTTTAAGTTACAATGATCCACAACATTTATGTCGATATAATTTATACTTTTTTCAACCGTATGCAGTCTCCGCGATACGACGGACATAATTTTCGGTTGTAGTTTTTCAATTATTCCAGCCGGTAGTGTTTTATACAATTTTTCAGCAAAAATCATAAATATATTATAATCCATAGGTTCATCCTCCTTAATTTTCCATACTATCTTTTGACCGTTTATTGCCAAGCCAATTTGTAATCCTGATATTTGAAATGTTGTACAGCCGGCCAGAGCAAAACTCAGCACCGGCAAACCTGCTAGTACGCAACCAAAATTTTTTGTTTGCCATTTTTTGCTCCTTACTTTGCAACAAAGTTTCTGGTTATGCGTTTAAATGCATAAAACCTTCAATTCCTGGTTGTTTTAGGCGGCAGGATGCCGCCCTTCCCATAAATTTCAGATTTTATGGCGCATAACCCTATGCCCATACGGGCAAGTTTCCTCTTGGTACGGCCGCACTCCTTACCGGATGAGGGCCTCAATTCTTTATTAGAATTACTCTCAATTCCTTACTGGAATTGAAGACAATACGTTACTGGACTTCCAGTTCTCCGCGAAACTAATAGCGCGGGGTTCCTTGAGAAAGGCGCTTCCCGTGGTGTACTGGCTCAGGCTCTCCACCTTCCAGGTTCTGGCAGCCAAGGCCGGTATAACCCCGATCACCTGGGAAGGGGCGTTTTCCACCAAATGCCCGCTCACTTTCACTCGCTGAGCAGGGTCTTCCGCAGATACAAAGCATACCCCTACTTCAGGCTCCTCCCTGGCCACCTTGATCTTGTGTCTTGCTATGCTGAACTGGCCTCCGGGGGTGATGGTCTCATTCACCGCTTCGGAGCTTATGTCCAATTGCTTTACATATTCGACTAAATCACCGTAATTGCCGGTGAAGCCTCCCCGGTTCTTGAAGGCCGCGCAGACTTCCTCGATGGAAAGGGACGTCTCGTTATCCGTGCGGGCGATATACACGCCTTCCGCCTTGGGAAGGTAGTTTGGATAGAGGTTTACCCTGATGCGATGTAAAACCTCGTTTACCGGGTTGATGATTGCCATAGTAAGCTCCTTGAATAAAAGGCACATAGAGAACCAAATCTAAGGGAAAAGGAAATTACTGAAAACAAAAGAGGCTTGCACCGGCTCAAGAAGCCAAGAGCAGAAGGGAGTTTGGGTAAGGATGCGTCGGTTTTGCCAAGGGCTCGGTTGGTATAAGGATTATTGCTATTTACAGTATAAGCAGGTAACTTAAAATTATACTTCTTAGAGGGGGGGGCCATAAAAAGTTATACTATAGGGTTATGAAGTTTTCCATAGGTTCCCTTGCATAGAGGTTTGGTGGTGTATGCTATTGTATACACCAGCTGCCGTTGAGAAACCCTAACCAGCTTCTCTGGGGCTGCACGCAATTTTTAAGATATGCAGTCAAGTAAAGAAAGTCAAGCATAAAATCATAAAACTTGAAAAAAAATACAGGAACCCCACTTACCTTGATAGACCCTATATCGCCGGCGCTCTATCCTGTACCGGTCCAATATGGAATTGGTTCCGAGGAAAAAGAGGCCCGAAAGCAACCGGACTGAAATCCCTATAATCCCTGGACGTCTCTAAAGGATGCAAGCGTACAAACCAGAGCCTTAAGCGCCTTCCCCCTACACCCATAGCCGCTTTAAGCGTACTATGAGTAGAAATAAGGGCGTATAACTGGTATATTTATACTATACAGGGTGCATCCAGCGTATCAGGGTGTATCCTTAAGGCGCGGTAAGGGCTTCTTCCCTAAGCCTTTCAAAACAGGACGCAAGGCCCTCTCCGCATAGTGGACTTGTCCGGCAACGTGGTTGGCTACAATGCGGGGCATTTGGCAGTTTTTAAGCGGTGGTTGTTTGAAAACTTCAGTTTCCGAATAACGCTGTTTTTTAAAGAAGAAAATGCCGGGTGCAGCGCATCGCCGGTCCTGAAAGTGGTCTTTGAGTTTATCTGTAGGGTATACGGAGTGGACATCATGGCTTATATCGAATTTAAGCAGGTATGCAAGTATTATCATTTCGGGGAAAAGTATAAAAAAAATAAAAAAACCGAAGAGAAAAGCGGCCATAGGATCATAGCCGCGGATAATATGAGCTTTAGCATCGAAAAGAGCGAATTCTGCGTCATTGTTGGTCCCAGCGGCGCGGGTAAGACCACCCTCCTCAACATGCTGGGAGGAATGGACTCCTGCGACCAGGGGACTATTACCTTGGATACCTGCGTCATCAGCCGCATGAACGAGCAGCAGTTAACCGATTACCGTCGCTATGACGTGGGTTTTGTTTTTCAATTTTATAACCTTATTCAGAACCTGACGGCCCTGGAAAATGTGGAACTTGCCTCGGAAATATGCCGGGATCCTTATGACCCTAAGGAGATTCTGGCTGCAGTGGGCCTTTCCCATCGGCTGCATAATTTTCCTGCCCAGCTTTCCGGCGGAGAACAACAGCGGGTTGCTATTGCCCGGGCTTTGGCAAAAAACCCCAAGATCCTCCTGTGTGACGAACCCACCGGCGCTCTGGATTATCAGACCGGGAAACAGATACTACAGCTCCTCCAAGAGAGCTGCCGGAAAACCGGCAAAACCGTGATCCTGATTACCCACAATCAAGCCATTGCCCCCATGGCGGATCGGGTTATTCACATCAAAAACGGACAAATCCTCAAGGTGGAGCGCCAGGAAGTTCCTCTGGGAGTGGAACAAATCGAATGGTAAACCCCTATGCGGATCCGGTTCTCTATGAAGAAACCAAGAGGGCTAAGAAGACGAACAACTTCGGGAAAACCTACCTTACCATCATCATCCGGGAAATCCGGTCCAGCCTGGGGCGTTTTCTTGCGATCTTTGCCATTGTTGCCTTGGGGGTGGGGTTTCTCTCCGGCCTCCTGGCCACTACTCCAGACATGAAGGCTTCGGTGGAT
Source organism: Treponema sp. (assembly GCA_031284195.1). Classification (GTDB taxonomy): domain Bacteria; phylum Spirochaetota; class Spirochaetia; order Treponematales; family Breznakiellaceae; genus JAIRLU01. The sequence continues at coordinate 3,171 of JAITAI010000012.1, read as the reverse complement.
AGGTACTTCGATCAGACCAATATGATGGACCTCTCCATCAAGGCTACCATGGGGATAAGCACCGCTGACCTGGACACCCTGGCCCAGCTTGATGAGGTTGCCCTGGTCCAGGGGGCCTATATCATGGATGCCCTGGTCAAGACCTCCCGGGAGGAAGAACTGGTTACCCGGATTTACGGACTTCCCCTGGAAACCCCGTCCCAGGAGGGATTCGTAAACCGCTTAGAACTGCTCATGGGCCGGATGCCGGAACAGGAAGATGAATGTCTGGTACAAGCGCCTGGAGGATTTCTGGTCCCCATCCCTATCGGTACCACCCTTTCCATCTCCGATGGGTCTGTTGAGTACGCTGCCTTTACCAGTCTCAACCAGGTATACACCTGCAAGACCTTTACCGTTACCGGCATTGTTAAGAGTCCCCTTTATATTTCTACTGAACGGGAACCTAGCAACATCGGCAACGGCCGGCTCGGTATGGTCATGTACATCCGGGAAAGCGTTTACGCGCTCCCGGCCTATACGGATTGTTATATCACCCTCAAAGACGCTCGGCCTCTCAGGGCCTTTACCCCTCCTTACCAAACCCTGGTGGACCAGTCCAGAGGAGTTATTGAAGCCCTGGGTAGGGAACGTTCTGAGATGCGCCGGGAAATAATCCTTACAGAAGCAAGCATCCAGGCGCAGGGACAACTGACGCAAGCGGAAACCGAATACGAGCAAGGAAGAATCACCGCTGAACAGCAACTTGCTGCGGCCCGTAAAGAACTGGACCAAGGGGCTGCGGAAATCGCCGCAGGGGAAGCGGAACTGGCCGCTGCAGAAACCCGCTTGGCCCAGGGCAGGGCCGCCTTCGCAGCAAACCAGCGCCAGGTCACGAGGGAAATGCAGGAGGCTGAACAGATGCTAAACCAGGGAGAGGCCGCATTGGTCGAAGCCCAGCAGACCCTCAAGGTAAACGAGGCTCAGCTTGATGAGGTTCAGATCGAGGTAGAGCAGACCAGGACTTCCTTTTTCAAGATGCTTTTTCCCAAGGCCCGCCGGGGAGTGGCTGAATACGATGCAGGCCGTGCGGCTCTTGAAGCAGGTGTAGACCGGCTTATGGTAGAAGAAGCGGAACTGCGTAAGGCCAAGGCGCTGCTGGAAGCAGGTAAAGGCCAAGCCGCGCAGGAATTTTCCCAAGCTCAGGCGGAGCTTGCAGCAGGGGAACAGGAAATCACCGAGGCTCGGAGTAAACTGACCGAAGCCCGGCGTCGCCTTGTGGCAGGGGAAGCCGCTTATAGGGCCGAGGAACAGGAAGCTCGCCGAGCCCTGCAAGCCGGAGCAGCGGCCCTTGCAGATGCCCGGAAACAGGTGGAAGCGCTGACCATCGAAACGCCTCGCTGGTATGTGCTGGACCGCAATACCAATATGGGGTGTATAAACTACCAGATCAATGCGGAAAAAATCGCCGATGTGGCCAAAGTCTTTCCCCTGTTTTTTCTCCTCATCGCGGTTTTGGTAGCCCTTACCACCATGACCCGCATGGTTGAGGAAGATCGGATTCCCATTGGTACCTTAAAGGCCCTCGGATATAGAAAACGGATCATCCTGTACAAGTACCTGGTTTACGGTGGTTTAACCGGGGTTTTGGGCTGCCTCGTGGGGATGGTATCAGGTTTCCAGGGACTGCCTATCATCATTTACCGTGCCTTTGCCACCCGGTATCACCTGCCTCCCTTGGTAACCGAATTTAACTGGTCCTTTGGTCTTATTGCCTGCGCCCTGGTCCTGAGCTGTACCCTGGGGGCCACGGTTTATGCTGCGTATCACACCCTTTGGGAAAAGCCCGCTTTCCTCATGCTGCCCCGTCCTCCCAAATGCGGGAAACGGATCTTTCTTGAATACCTGCCGTGGCTCTGGACCCGTATGCGGTTTACCCATAAGGTTACTGCCCGAAACCTGATCCGGCAGAAGAAGCATTTTTTTATGACCGTTACCGGGATTGCCGGTTGTACTGCCCTCATGGTAGCGGCTTTTGGGCTTCGGGATTCTATGCTCGACATTGCCCGGACTCAGTTTGAGGAAATCCTTCGATACGATGTACAGCTTAACTTTTCCCTGAAAGAGGATGCCTTTCCTGAGCCTCCGCCAGGGAGCCGCTTACGAAGCTGGCTCCCCATCCACAGTGAATCGGCTGTGCTTTCCCCTGGTACAGATACCGACGGGCTCAATGTTTCCCTGGTGGTTCCCCAAAGCCCCGAGGCTCTGGGGGAATATATCACCTTGCGAGACCGAAAAACCCGGCGCCTCCTTCCCTTTTCCGCTACTTCGGTGGTACTTACCGAAAAGATAGCGGAAACCTGGGGGCTTAAACCAGGGGATAGGGTGGTACTGGAAAACGCCGCAGGCCGGCGGGGAACCTTCACCCTATCGGGGATTACTGAAAACTACGTGGGCGCTACGGTCTATCTGGGTCCTACGGCATATACCCAGGAATTGGGAGGCTCCCTGGTATACCAGACCCTTTTTGCCCATACAGACCACTCTGGAGCCTTGCAGGATGAACTTATGGCGAATCTACTCTCCCACAAGGAGGTTAGCAGCGTGGAGTTTATCGCTCAAGTCCAAGCCTCTTACACCAAGTTGCTGGACAGCATCGGGTTTGTGGTCCTGGTACTCATCTTCGCTGCCGGAGGGCTTGCCATGATTGTGCTCTACAACCTCACCAACATTAACATTACCGAGCGAACCAGGGAAATCGCCACGCTCCGGGTCTTGGGCTTCCACCAGGCCGAAGCTGCGGCGTATATATTCCGGGAAATAACGGTACTCAGTATCATTGGCGCGGGAGCGGGCCTTTTGCTGGGTATACCCCTCCATAGGTTTATCATTGGAGTCGCGGAAAATGTGGATCTCATGTTCGGCAGACGTATCGCACCGCTGAGCTTTGGGCTTTCTGCAGCCTTGACCCTGGTCTTCTCTGGAGGGGTGGATCTGGTAATGTTGAAAAAAATACGGCATATCACGCTGGCCGATTCCTTGAAGGCGCCGGATTGATTTTCTATACACCTGAGCAGGTTTCCGGTGAAACCGGCTCAGGCGGCTGCAGCTTCACCTACCGAAGATTTACTGAGGTACAGGAGAAACCCATAGAAACCTCCCTATGGAAATTCCCCCGGTGACTTAAAAGGA
>JAITAI010000010.1 GCA_031284195.1 Treponema sp. | reverse complement strand
GAAGCGGTTCTGCGCTCGAATTTGGCCGCCGGTTTAAAGGCAAAGATTGCCGGTTTTATTGATTCCGGCCAGGAACCGCCGCAAAGTATCAATAGTATTTTTGATATTGTCGCCGGGCTTTATAATTATTCGGGGAACGCGCTGGAAAAACTCAAAACTATTGGTGTCGCTCATATCGATGGTCTATGGGCTAAGATGCTTTTTGATGAAATAACGCCGCGTATTGACGGACTGACGGAACAGGTTCAAATACTCATTATGAACTGCGTCATCGCGGAAATATCGTATCAAAACAAAGCCCTGCGGGATTTGCCTGAAAAATGGGCTGCATTGGGAAGGAGAACATAATGCTAGAGACGGTGGCAAAAATTTTTGAAAGCGGATTATCTAAAGAAACTCTTGAAAAAACGGCAGAAGAGACAAAATCTCTGCAATTGCCGCGGGAAATATCAAGCCCCGGACCCGATTTTAATCCCCCATGGAAGGACGGACCGCCGATGGTAATGCGTGATCCTCTGCCAATAACGGACGGACCGCCTCCGTGGAGGAGTAGACCAGAACCTGTTGAATATCCATGGAAAGACGGACCAGAACCTTCATTGGCCCATAAAGATACTACGCCCCTTACTGATGACGACCGGAAAAAGATGAAGGAGGAAACCGGATGGCCTGATAAAATAATTAGCGCTATCGGTTCACAGGAAGAATCTGAAATCTACAAAAGTACCGGGCTTGTTCCCGCTGAAATAAACGGCAGAGACTGTCTGATTAGACCTGATATTGATATGAACCAGAAAGATGAATATGGCAGAACCAACAAAGAACGGATGGAATATGGTCTTTCTCCTCTTGACAAAAACGGGAAATCCATAGAATTACATCATATTGGACAAAAGGCTGACGGACCGCTCGCTGAATTGACCCAGGAAGAACACCGGGGAAAGGGGAATGACCGTATCCTTCATGACAAGAACAAAGATTCTGAAATAGACCGCGTGGCGTTCCAGAAGGAAAAAGAACAGCATTGGGAAGAACGGGGAAAACAAAGCTAGGTTAGGGAGGTTGTTATGGGTGAAATAATTAACACGATTGCTGGATTGAGGGGGCTTTCTCACGGGAAAGGAGCGTCTCAAGAGGCCATCAGCGAAGCCGGGAAAAGACTTGGTCTGTCATTTGCCGATGATTACCAAGAGTATCTAAAGAAATACGGAGTACTATCCGCCCGGCATATCGAGCTTAGCGGTATTATTGATGCTGTTCGGCTCAATGTAGCGGATGTTACGGAAGCCCTGCGAAAAGACAGGGAAATCCCGGATGATATGTATGTAATTGAAGATACCGCCATCGAAGGGATTTTTATATTGCAAAACAAAGCCGGTGAAATATATGAATCACAAAAAGACAGGGGTATAAAGAAAATCTATTCATCGTTGTCCGATTATATAGGGTCAAAGTAAAAAATGTTCACAATTATTGAAAAAGAGGCTATACGAAGTTTCGCCAGGCCGGGACAGTACCCACTCCAGGGTTTCTTCAGGAGAACACATTGTAGGCTCTGGTAAAAGATTCTCGTAGAGGTACCCATAATAGAGCGATATTTTTGTACACAGATAGCCTTCCCGGAATCCCCTTTTGGCCGTATAATTATGATAAAATCCTCTCCAGCATAAATACTATGCCGGGATAGATCTTGGTTGGTGCAAATGATGTCTTCTGTAATTAGGCTTCAATGTCATTACAATCCTTCTTTACTGAAAAAACAAACCCCTCGACTTTATTCCTCCCAGAGAGCTGTTCCTTACTATAGACCCATTACTCTGTCTATCATCCACTCAAAAAAAGCGCATAAAATATCCATAACCGTTTCAACGCTGGAACAAACGCCATCAGCGATTTTATCGCCAAAGCCAGGTTTTTCGTACTCCTCCTCATCGCTTTCGTTGTCGGGATCAACCTTGAAATTAGGATTCAACAAGTCCACCATCTCGATGATCGTATTTGGTATACCCAGCAGTGATTCGCCGATTGCCGGTACATCACGGTGAGGGTTTTGGCAGCGCCCTCTAAAGAAGATAATACCAACCCATCAATGTTCCATTTCAGGGCGCGATGCTGCAAAAGTTATTTTTATTACCATTGTAATCATATCCAAGCGGCGGTAATAGCCGCCATCAAGTTTGACCCAGTCTCCGAATGTACCGTAACCGCCACCAATGGCCCTGTATGAAACATTAGCTGGGACTTTGCCACCATCTGAAAATGGGTGGTGAGGGCTACCCCATTCTGCAGTGACAAGATACTGAATAGTCCTGTGTAGGAAGAGAACAATTCCTTCCCACTATCATCCTGAAAGAACCGAACTGATTGACAGGGAAGTCGCATGAAAACGTTGTTCCTCCTCCTTGCAATGTGTTTAACACCTGCGCTCTAGACCTTTGGGACCGGTAAAACAGACAAGACGGATTTACTTTACCCTGACAATCTCGATTGGGAGGAAGTTCTGATCCCGCTCTCGAACTGGCTTCACACCTAGGGGCCAGCAGTTTGTGGCGCTGGTATATAAAACCGTATAACTATATGCAAAGACTCGAAGCCCACAAGAACCCATACATCAGGATTTTTTTACATGTTCATGGGAAAAAATCCGCTGCTGTATAAGCTCCTCCCTAGAACAGT
>JAITAI010000227.1 GCA_031284195.1 Treponema sp. | reverse complement strand
TTTAGTAGTATGATGGATAAACTGCGTATCCTGATACCCAAGGGGCGTATTTTTGATAAGGTGGCACGGCTTTTCGATGAGGCAGGCTTCCCTATAAGCCTTACAGAGCGAACCTACCGGCCCCTGATTGCCGCGGAATGGCTGGAGGGGAAGCTCATGAAGCCCCAGAATGTGGGGGAACTCTTGGAATTGGGGAGCCATGATGTGGGATTTACCGGCCTGGATTGGATCCAGGAAAGCCAGGCCAAGGTACAGGAAGTCATGGACCTGGGTTTTGACCAGGTCCGTATTGTGGCTGCGGTTCCCGCCGGCCTGGACGAGGTTGCCCTCAAATCCAAGCAGCTCAGGGTAGCCACTGAATATGTGCATCTGGCCGAGCAGTGGCTGCAAGCATCGGGCTATCAGTACCGGATCCTCCGTACCTACGGCGCCACTGAGGTTTTCCCCCCTGATGATGCGGACATGATCATCGACAACACCGCTTCGGGCCGAACCCTCAAGGATAACGGCTTGCGGATCATCGCCACCCTATTGGAATCCTCCACCCGTTTCGTGGCCTCTGCCTTGGCTATGACTGATGAGGCAAAACAAAACCGTATCGAGGAGTTGGCCATGCTGTTTAAGGCGGTCCTGGACGGCAGGGAACGGGTCATGTTGGAGATGAATGTGAGTAAGCCCCTGTTTGCCGCGCTGGTTACGGGCCTCCCCAGTATGCGGAGCCCTACGGTGGCCCCCCTCTATGGGGACGCGGGATACGCGGTGAAGATTGCCATTAAGAAAAGTGACGTTCCTGGGATGATCCCCCGGTTGAAGAAACTGGGGGCTACTGATATCGTGGAATACGATCTACGGAAAGTGGTCCCTTAACAGAAAATTCTAGCAAGAGGCCCCTAAAAACCCCTCCGGCGCTTTATGCTATAGGGAAGGAGATAAAAACATGGATAGAATTGCTGAAATCAGGCGTACCACCCAAGAGACCGACATTTTCATAAAGCTCAACCTGGATGGATCCGGGGAGGTAAGCCTGGATTATCCCATTGGTTTCATGAAACACATGCTTGCTACCTTTGCCCGGCATGGGCTTTTTGATCTCCGTGTCCAGGCATCCGGGGACATCGCAGTGGATCAGCATCATCTCGTGGAGGATACGGGTATTGTCCTGGGCCACTGTTTCACCCGGGCCCTGGGAGAGAAGCAGGGCATTCGCCGGACCGGGACCTGTTTCTTCCCTATGGATGAAACCCTCGCCCGGGCAGTGGTGGACCTTTCAGGGCGGTCGTTCCTGGTGTTTGACGCCAAGCTATCAGGAATCCCCCTGATTTCCGGCGGCTACTCATTCCAGACCGACACGGTGGAGGATTTCTGGCAAGGTTTTACCCAGGGGGCAGCGGCTACGGTACACCTGGACATACTCCGGGGACGCAGTGATCACCATAAGATCGAAGCCCTGTTCAAAGCTGGGGCCTGCTCCCTTAAAGAGGCGGTGAGCCGGGATCCCCGTGCTCCTGACCAGGTGCCCTCTACCAAAGGGGTCTTGGCATGATCGGAGTGGTGAATTACGGTGCAGGGAATCTGGGTTCAGTGATGAACGCTCTGAGGCGGCTTGGACTTGTCGCCCGCTTTGCTTTAGGGCCGGAAGAACTCTCCTTGGTTCCTGGGGCTTCCCCTTTTGAGAAAATCATCTTCCCTGGAGACGGCCATTTTGCTTCTGCCATGGAATCCTTGGAACAATCCGGTTATGCCCAGGCCCTGAAGGAATGGATTGCCGCTGATAAGCCTTTCTTGGGGATATGTATCGGCTTACAGCTCCTCTTTGATGCTTCTGAAGAGGCGCCTCCGGTGAATGGCAAGCTCCAGCAGGGCCTTCAGGTGATCCCCGGCAGGGTACGGCATTTTCCCGGACGGAAGGTTCCCCAGATTGGATGGAACCGCACTTCTTTCGCTCAAGCCCCGGGAGATTCCAGGCTCTTCCAGGGGATGCCGGAACATACTTTTTTCTACTATATTCATTCGTATTATGCGGATCCCGAAGTTCCTGAGTTTACTGCTGCGGAGGCAGTGTATATGGTCAGGTATTGCGCTGCAATAGAACGAGGGGCTTTGGCTGCAGTCCAGTTTCATCCAGAGAAATCCGGCGTCCTTGGCCTGAAGCTCCTGGAAAATTGGGCGCATCATAGTTAGGAGCGCAGTACTTCATGTTTGAAGAAGGGGCGGCTATGCAGGCGAAACGGATTATCCCGTGTTTGGACGTAGACGATGGCCGGGTAGTGAAAGGGGTCAAATTTCAGGACTTACAAGACGCAGGAGACCCGGTGGAGCTGGCTCGGTTATACAACCGCGAGGGGGCAGATGAACTTACCTTCTTGGACATCGGGGCTTCTTATAAAAGCCGGGCTACGCTTCTGGAAGTGGTTCGCCAGGTGGCCGCAGAAGTGTTCATCCCCCTCTGTGTAGGAGGGGGGATTCGGCGAGTAGAAGATATGCGGGAGGCCATGAACGCAGGAGCGGACAAGGTTTCGGTTTGTACCTCAGCCTTACAAAACCCTGACCTCATCAGTGACATGGCCCGATCTTATGGGAGTCAATGCGTGGTTCTGTCGATTGACGCCAAACAGGTCGAGAAGGATGCGAGGGGAAAGCCGCGGTGGCACGCTTTTTCCCATGGAGGCAGAACCGATACCGGAATAGACGCGATAGCCTGGGCAGTTCAGGCAGTAAAACTCGGCGCAGGGGAGATCCTCCTCAATTCGATTGATGCGGACGGTACTGGCGCCGGGTATGACCTCCCCCTTATCAGGACGATCTTAGACGCGGTACCGGTGCCGGTGATCGCCTCTGGAGGGGCGGGGACCCTGGAGCAGATCGCCCAGGTGCTCTTACCCCCGGAGCAGGGAAGTGAGGACTGGGGTAATGCGGATGCGGCCCTGGTAGCCTCTCTGCTGCACTTTGGGAAAAGGAGGATCCCGGAAATCAAGCGCTATGTGGAATCAAAAGGAGTGTGTGTCAGATGGTGATTGCTTCTATAGATATACAGAACGGCCAGGTGGTCCAGCTCAAACAGGGAAGGGACCTGGTTTTACAGCGAGACCATGAGGCGGAATTGGCGGAAACCTTTGACCGCTACGGAGAGGTTGCGGTGATTGATCTGGACGGGGCCATGGGGACCGGTTCCAATCTGGAAATGATAAAACCTCTACTCCGTAAGGCGGAATGCCGCGTGGGAGGGGGCATTAAGACCCTGGAGCAGGCCCGGGAACTGGTGAGTCTAGGGGCGCAGAAGATCATCATCGGTTCGCGGGCCTTTCAGGATCCTGCAAAGCCCAGGACCGGTACGACTGGAGGAGCCTTTGGGCTGAATACCGAATTTCTGCAAGCCTTGGCAAAGGAAATTGGCCGGGAACGGATCATAGTGGCGATTGATGCTCGGCAAGATGAAGCCGGGAACTATGAAATCGTGATAGACGGCTGGAAAACCCCTACCGGACTCTCCCTCATCGAAACCGCTCAAGCGCTGGAGCCTTTTGTTGCAGGACTGCTCTTTACCTGTGTGGAACGGGAAGGAACCATGACCGGTATCGACCGGATAGGGGTACGGCGTCTGCGGGAAGCGATTTCCTGCTGTCTTACCGTGGCAGGCGGGGTTTCTACCCTAGAAGAAATCGAAGAACTGGCTGCTTTAGGCTGCGATGTGCAGCTCGGCATGGCCCTCTATACCGGTAAGATCGATCTGGGAGAGGCGTTTATCCGTTCTCTGAACTGGAAAAAAGGCCCTTCTTCCCAAGGAGCGCTCCTTCCGGTCATTGCCCAGTCTTCAGACGGCCAGGTTATGATGACCGGTTTTGCTGATCAGGAGGCAGTGGCAGAATCTTTTAAACGGGGTACGCTTTGTTTCCACAGCCGTACCCGAAATACCCTCTGGATGAAAGGGGAGCACTCCGGTAATACCCTCAGATTGCTCAGACTTCGTACTGATTGCGACCGGGACGCGCTGCTTGCGATCGTGGAACCGGCAGGGCCGGTCTGTCATACTGGAGACTACTCCTGTTTTGAGACCGGTCGACGGTATACCTGGGAGTATCTGCAAGCCATCATTACGGACCGGTTCCGCAATCCGCGCCCTGGTTCGTATACTGCCACTTTAGATGATAAACTGGTCCGAGAGAAGATCCTGGAAGAGGCCCAAGAGGTCTGTACTGCCAAGACCCATGAGGAGGTGGTCTGGGAAGCTGCGGACCTGATCTTCTTTACCACTGCCCTTATGACCCGGGAAGGAGTGAGGGTCGCGGAAGTGCTGGATGAGCTTGACCGGCGGCATAAGAAGTAGGTCGTTGCCAAAAGCACGGCAAGAAGGGCTTTGCAGAATAGGACAACCGGGGAACAGGGCTAGAGTTCAAGCCCGGTTCCTGGATCGGTAATCTTTGTTAAGGAGGCTGTTTCAAAAGGGTAAATCCTGAAACAGCCTCAAGGAGTATTGATGCGTGTACAACTGCGCAATGTGACACCCCTACCGAATATCCCCTGGGAAGCTCGACCCCAGGGAGGCAGGGATGAGGTTTTATGGCGGTATGCTGCTAATCCGGTTATTCCGAGGAATCTGACCACATATGCAAACAGCATTTTTAATAGTGCGGTAGTCCCGTTTAAAGAAGGCTTTGCAGGGGTTTTTCGTTGCGATAATACGAGCCGGCAGATGAATATTTACGCAGGACAGAGCAAAGACGGCTTAAGCTGGACCATTGAGGATGAGCCTATTGAGTTCATTAAGACCGATCCGGAACTGCCGGATTCGGAGTATAAATACGATCCCCGGGTGATCTTTATCGAAGATCGCTGGTACATCATGTGGTGTAACGGCTATCATGGTCCCTGTATAGGCCTGGGTTATACCCTTGACTTTGAACAATTTTATCTTTTGGAAAATCCCCTCATGCCGTTTAACCGGAATGGGGTGTTGTTTCCCCGGAAAATCCACGGAAATTATGCAATGCTCAGCCGTCCCAGCGATTCAGGGCATACCCCCTTTGGGGACATCATCTATTCTGAAAGTCCGGATCTCACCTATTGGGGGAAGCACCGGCACGTTATGGCCCCTTTGGGCTGGCAAAGCGCCTGGCAGAGTACCAAGATCGGTGCAGGCCCTGCACCCATTGAAACCTCCGAAGGCTGGCTCCTGTTCTACCACGGGGTGTTGACCAGTTGTAATGGCTTTGTATACTCCTTTAGTGCGGCTTTGCTGGATTTGGATAAGCCTTGGAAGCCTATTGCCCGGGCTCGACCTTATCTCTTATCCCCTCAGACAGGGTATGAGTGTGTAGGGGATGTGCCGAATGTTACTTTTCCCTGTGCCTGCCTCGTGGATGGGGATACAGGCCGGTTAGCCATCTACTACGGCTGTGCAGACACCGTTACGGGGCTTGCCTTTGGGTATATTGATGAAGTGCTTGATTTTGTGAAACACCATAATTGTCTTAAGGATTAGGGGCCGGGGTAAAACCAGAGGGCGTGGGAGACGGTCACTGAAAGGCGCCCCTACACCAGACTTCTGGTCCTGGGGAAACGCTGACCAGGGTTACGGTACTCAGCGTTTCCCCAGGTTACTTGTTTCCATTTTCTATGATCCGAGGTTTTCAGAAAACCATCGAGTTTTGGGAAAACTTCAACATAGGGGGGTATGAGTTATAGAGGAGGCAATGAAAGCCCATGAAAAAGACGAAAAAAGAGCTACGGATCGCTATATCAGGAAAAAGCGGCTGCGGCAATACTACGGTAAGCAAGTTAGTGGCCGAATCCTTGGGACTGCGGTTTATCAACCTGACCTTTAGGAATTTGGCTCAGGAACAGGGTAAGGATCTGGCGGATATCCTCGCCTTAGCAGCTCAGGATGCTGAGTGGGACAAGGAACTGGATCGGCGGCAAGTGGCCTTGGCACGAGAGGCAGGAGGTTGTGTGCTTGGTTCCCGGCTGGCTATCTGGCTGCTGCCCGAAGCGGATCTCAAGGTATACCTTACCGCCCGCAGTGAGACCCGGGCAGGGCGTATCGTGAAACGGGAAGGGGGAACCTTGGCAGCAGTAGCGGCATTTACCGAAGAACGGGACCGCCAGGACCGGGAACGGTACCTGCGGATCTACGGTATTGACAACGATGCCTATGCCTTTGCAGACCTGATCCTCCACACCGATGACCTGTACCCCCAAAGGATTGCCCGGCGTATTATCCAGCAGGTGGAGCAGCAGGAATCTTGACTGACCCAAGCCTTCACCCCCCATTACAAGAAACCTATGAAACCTTCAAAGACAGCATCTATGCCCATTATGCGCGAGCAGGACGGGTTTTTCCCTGGCGGGAATCCACTAGTCTTTGGGGGGGTTTGGTTTCTGAATTCATGCTGCAGCAAACTCAAACTGAACGGGTGGTGCCTTATTGGGAACGGTGGATGTATCGATGGCCCACACCGGAAAAATTGAACCAGGCCTCTTTAGAGGATGCCCTGAGGGAATGGAGTGGTCTTGGGTATAATCGCCGCTGCCGATATGTGAAGGAATGTGCCCGGATTATTACTGAGGAGCATAAGGGAAAGGTACCCCAGACCCCGGAGAAACTCCTCCTCCTTCCGGGAATTGGGGCCTATACTGCCGGGGCTATTGCCTGTTTTGCCTATAATTACCCTGGGGTTTTCATCGAGACTAATATTCGTTCTGCGGTGATCCATTTCTTTTTCCAGGGCCGGAAGGGGTGAAAGATGGGGAACTGATCCCTATCCTGGAGGCAAGCCTGGACCGGGAAAATCCCCGGAAGTGGTATTGGGCGCTCATGGATTATGGTGCAGCATTAAAGAAGGTAACCCTTAATCCAAGCCGAAAGAGTGCTCATTATACCAAGCAGTCTCCCTTTGCAGGTTCTTTCCGACAGCGGCGGGGAGCGGTTATAAAATCCCTCGTTTCCCAAGGTCCTGCAGGGCTCTCAGAGCTGGGTAAGCGCACCGGCATTACCGCAGAGGATCTTTACGAAGCCCTGAAAGCCCTGGAAAAGGAGTCTATGGTCGCCGAGGAAGGGGGGATTTACAAAATCAGTGAAGGATGAGTACTGGTTTTTCTCTTTATGAAAACAGAAAAATAGAGGAGGCTGAGGCTTCTGAATTTTCCTTAAGGCGCTTTTTGTCCTCCTGTGGTCTAAGCCTCTCTGTCCGCCTGCATAGAAACTTGACGGTATAGGTTATCTTGCAGGCAGGATAAACCCATAGGGGGGTCTCTCTACCCCTATA
>JAITAI010000117.1 GCA_031284195.1 Treponema sp. | reverse complement strand
GCCATAGGGATGTCGTGGCGCCGGATCAGCGCCATGAAGCCGGTCTAAGCCGCCTTTGCTAGGCCGCAGAAAGATCCCTTTGGCTGGTGCGAGCCTCACCCGGGGGAGAGGTAAGTTTTGATCCTATTTCGTATAACCTTCAATCAGGCGCTGAAGATCAGCGAAGGCAATATGGCTGCTTGCAGTCCGCCATCTGGGTATCACGGAACAGCAGATGGGACTGTAGGTCCGGCATTACCTGGCGACTCTGACCGGCAAAAATGCAGCATCCTCACCCCTACTCGCGTCCCCCGGCTTCATGGTCAAAATGAGAGGCCGTCCTCTGTTGCGGTGAAGAGGAAGGGGGCGTATTTTCCCTTAAGCCCATAACACAAAAGAGCTGCTCAGGATATGGTTCCCTGGACAGCCCCATTGCCCGGTCAGGGGCAGTAAAATCTGCTACGACGCACCACGCCAAGCACTGCGGGCGCTTTATGGCTTTAATTTTTCCATATCCCAAAATGCCGCCATCATACCAATGAAATACCCGCAGATGTTAGCATCGTCCATTTGATTACCATAGGATCGTTTCTCCTCTATTTCCCCTGACATCATATTGACCGATTTGACATATCTTACATAGCTTTTTTCGGTAAAATTGTCAGACCGAAATTCCACTTGCATACGAAACACCTTAAATTCTTGTCCTGTTTCAGGAACTTGTAGTGTAAGTGTAAAAACAGCGGAAAACTTATTGCTATCACCAGATGTCGAATCCAATGTAACAATGGAAGGTATGCTTTGGAACGTTGTGATCCAAGGAGCGGAAGAGCCAAATAAATCCCTCACCGTTAGCGACCTGGTAAAACCAGCCATGTTAAGATAGGCTATCCCATAATCCGCAGGATAATTACCAAAATTCGCCGATGCTGAACTCTGGGGATAAGTCTTCATACTTAAACCCAAAACCAAAACATAGATCACACCCCAAATTTTCTTCACTTTCGTCTCCTTTACTTGGTAACCAAGTTTTTATTATGCTTTGGATTTCATAAAACCTTTCATGTCATTGTAGTTTTTTGGGCATAACTTTTTTTATACGCGGTTTCTGGGCGTACTCCAGCCGAATATAGCTCACCGCCCCTACGGGCAAGTTTCATTCGTTAGAAGGGCGTATCCTCTGCATCCTTGCGTCATCTATCGCGCCTCGGATGGTGTGGACTTTTAGTTTGTTATGGCTCGTCAACATATCTTTCTGGATTATTTCCTTTAAGAAATTATATCCCCCAAAAATTGGTATTTCAGGGGATAATAAAATCGTTATTTTTCAAGGAGATAACCGTTTTTATCAGTGAATTTACCGCAACAGATTGTGATAAGATCAATCAGTACCCAAATGCCAAACCCACCAAGGGTTAATAACTGCAAAATTCCAGTACCAATTTTACCAACATAGAAGCGGTGAACACCAATTACCCCTAAAAAAAGACATAATAACAAAGCCGTAAGCCAATTTTTAGGAGCATACCCTTCAGGATAATGAGGTCTCGCACCAGCCCCTTGCGCCAATACACGGACTCCACATTTGGGACAAAGTTCTGCCTCTTTTTTAATGACAGCACCACAAGAGGAACAAAATTTTTCCCCTGCTCCAATTTCCCTTACATCACTCATAAAAAACTCCTTCTTCAATGTAAATTCTGTACTTTTTATACGCGGTTTCTGGGCGTATTCCAGCCGGATCTATCCACTGCCCCTAGGGGCTGGTTTCCCCTTAGCCCGGCTTCTCCGGTCTGCTCTTCGCGGGCCTCCTACCCACGGGTCAGACCAAGCCTATGTCAGGCACCCCCGGAAGGCACGGTCAAGGTCATCCCTCCTGCAATCACCCGTGGACTTTTAAGGGTGCTGCTACCGGAGCCGGTGTACTGGGTTTTGATCTCCACCTTCCACTTGCCCGCAGCCAGGGCCGGTATAACCCCGATCACCCGGGAATGGGTGTTTTCCGCAAAATGGCCGCTCACCTTCACCTGCTGGGCAGGATCGGTCTCGGATACGAAATACACCCCCACCTCAGGATCCTCCCCGGCTACCTTTATCTTGTGTCCCGCTATGCTGAACATCCCGCCGGTGGTGAGGGTCTCATTCACCGCTTCTGTACTTACGTCCACCACCTCGTCAATGTAGCCGGTAACCTCTGCCAGACCCTCAACCTCCACGGTGATATGCTCTGCCAGGGTCCGCAGGGGAGTCCGGGTACGGAAACGGAAGGTTACGGGATGCTTCCCGGCGTCATGCCCTTCAGTAACCTTGTCAAAGGTACCCCCTACATTGGGGTGAATCGAGAAATAGCCGGTGTTCACCGCAAAGCCGTCGCAGAGCTGGTAGGCGGCTTCGTCCAAAAACTGCTTTACATGCTCCACCAGGTCATCGTAATTGCCGGTGAAGCCTCCCCGGTTCTTGAGGGCCGCGCAGACCTCCTCAATAGTCAAGGACGCCTCGTTGTCCGTGCGGGCGATATACGCCCCAGGAATGTGGGGCAGGTAATTGGGGTAGAGCTTCACCCGGATACGATGGAGCATTTCATGTACCGAATTGATGATTGCCATAGGATCCTCCTTGAATAAAAAAAATAAAAGGTACATAGAGAACTAAATCTGAGGACAAAGGAAATGAGTGAAGCCCAGGGATGGCTGAACCAGCTCAAAAAGCCAGGAACAGAAGGGAGTATGGGTAAGGACGGGCCGGTTTTGCCCAGGGTTCGATGGGTATAAGGATTATAATGCTTTACAGTATAACGATATATATGGGGGGGGGTATAAAAGGTTAAACCACAGCGTTATGACGTTTTCCATAGGTTCCCTTGCATAGAGGTTTGGTGGTGTATGCTATTGTATACACCCGCTGCCTTGGAGAAACCGTGACCGGCTTCCCTGAGGCTGCACGTAGTTTCTAGGATATGCGATCCCTATAAAGATCGTCAAGGGCAAAATCGTAAAAATTGAAAAAAAATACTTTATAAGGTTTAGGCTGGGTCGATTGTTTTTTTAGGGCCTTTACCCTATAGTAGAGTACCAGGAGTCTTTTATGCTGAGAGCAATGCGTAATATCGGCATCATGGCCCATATTGATGCGGGAAAAACCACCACCACCGAGCGGATCCTCTATTATACCGGGAAAAGCCATAAAATCGGCGAAGTTGATAATGGTGAAGCCACTATGGATTGGATGGAGCAGGAGCAGGAACGGGGTATTACCATTCAAAGTGCGGCTACCACGATTTATTGGAAGCATTTTCAGATTAACCTGATTGATACCCCCGGGCATGTGGATTTTACCGCAGAAGTGGAGCGATCCCTCCGGGTTTTGGATGGAGCAGTGGCGATCTTTGACGCGGTCCGAGGGGTGGAGCCCCAGACTGAAACGGTGTGGCATCAGGCGGAACGGTACCAGGTACCCTGTATTGGGTATGTAAACAAGATGGACCGGGTGGGAGCAGACTTTTTTCAGGTATTAGAAGATATTAAGGTGAAACTGGGGACTTCTCCGGTGGCCATTCAGGTGCCTATTGGAAAAGAAGGGGGCTTTGAAGGGGTCATCGACCTCATTACCATGCAGGAAATTCGCTGGGATGCGGCTACCGAAGGGGAACAGGTACTCCAAAGCTCCATTGCCCCAGATCGGGAAGGTCTTGCCCGGGCATGGCGGGAAAAACTCATTGACGCCCTATCCGGCTTCTCAGACCTCATAACCGGTCAGTACTTAGCCGGAGAGGACATCAGCCCTGAACTCATCACCCAGGAATTACGGAAGGCGGTTCTGGGGCGTGTTTTGCTCCCCATCTTAGCAGGGGCCTCCCGGCGAAATATGGGGGTCCAGCCTTTGATTGACGCGGTGGTGGCCTATCTGCCTGCGCCGGATGAACGCGCCCCAGCAACGGCACATCATATAAAAAAAGACACCGAAGAAGAAGTCAAGATTCCCTGTGATCCTGCAAAGCCCCCCCTGGGGCTGGTCTTCAAGATTCAGCATGATCGAGAAGCAGGGAGCCTCTGTTATGTGCGGATGTATTCAGGAACCATCAAGCCGGGGGCAGGGGTGTTTAACGTGGGAAAACGTAAGCGGGAACGGGCCAACCGGATCCTGCGGATGCATTCCAATAAATCCGAGCCCCTGGAACGGTTATCTGCTGGAGACATTGGAGTCATCATCGGGATGAAGCTTGCCCAGACCGGGGATACTATCGGGAGTGAAGGCTGGCCTGTGATGCTGGAAAAGATGGCCTTTCCTGAACCGGTCATCTCCGTATCAATTGAACCAAAAACCTTATCAGAGCAGGAAAAACTCAAGGAAATTCTGGCCCTTCTCTCCAAAGAAGACCCTACTTTTACTACCAAAGAAAACGAGGAAACAGGCCAGCTCATCATTTCCGGTATGGGAGAGCTGCACCTGGATGTACTGGTTACCCGGATTCTCAAGGAATACCATGTAGGCGCCAAGGTGGGGAACCCTCAAGTTACCTATCGGGAATCGGTGAGCCGGATAGTGGAACGGAGCGAACACTTCTCCCGTATCATCGCGGGCAAGGAAAACACCGCATCCCTTAGTCTCCGGGTAAGCCCCCTGGAACGGGGTTCGGGGAACCGGTATACCTGCGAAGTCAAAAACCGGGATATTCCTCAAGCGATTTTTGACGCGGTAGAGCGGGGTATCCAGGGGGCTTTTGCCGGGGGTATCGTCCTGGGGTATCCCTGTATTGATGTGGGGGTAAGCCTCATCCATATCGGGTATGCAGAACTTACAGGTACTGAATTTGCCTTTGAAGCCTGCGCCAGTCTGGGGTTTGACGAAGCTTGCAGGGCCGCTTCACCGGTACTCCTGGAACCCATCATGGCAGTGGATCTGATCGCTCCCAAGGAATTCGTCGGGGATGTGATAAGCCTTGTAACCCAGCGAGGGGGGCAGATCTTGAGCATGGACTCTAAGGCATACAGTGACCATGTGAAGGCCCTCGCGCCCATGGCAAAGATGTTCGGGTTTATGACGGCCCTTCGTTCAGTGAGCCAAGGCCGGGGTACCTTTACCATGGAATTTTCCCATTTTGCTTTTTCTGCTAAATGAGATTGGCTTGATTCAAAACACGGACATACGCCCTCTTGGGGCTGCTTGAAGATGAGCCAGAGATAGTCCCCGCTTTAGTTCTGATAAATAGGATGGAACAAACGCCTTTCTATATCACCACTTGATTTTTCCCGTTGCGCTTGCCGATATAGAGGTTTTTATCGCTCGCTTCAATACTGGCATCCGGGTTAGCGAGATCAAAGGGCGCGACTCCCACGGTAACGGTAAGCCCCAAAGTACCTTTCTGTTTGGTTTTAATCTCAGTCTCAACAAGTTTACTCCGCAGTTTGTCCATTACACTCTGAGCATCGTCGATGGTAACATTCTCCATGATGATGAGGAATTCTTCCCCTCCCCAGCGGAAGATCCTATCGGTTTTCCGGAGGTTGCTCTGGAGAAAATGGGAAAGAAATACCAGGATTTCATCCCCGCAGGGGTGTCCATAGGTATCATTTATCTGCTTGAAATCATCAATATCCAGGATTGCTACACATATATGCTGGTCTTGATTTTTGAGGGTGTTGAAATAGATTTCCGTATACCGGCGGTTATACAGACCGGTGAGGGGATCCGTATAGATTTGGGATGCCAGTTCCACCAGCCGCCCTTCCTTGACCCCTGAGATGATGAACTGGACAAAGGTGTTAATACTGATCTCAATGATAGTACCGATCAGCATGATGTATATGTTTACCATGGTTATAAAATGGTTAAAGGATTCAGAAAAAACTATGGGCGGTGGGGTATGAGCACCGTATAGGCCCAGCAGGGTGATCACCCCAAGAATAATCAGGACCATAATTCTGCGTATATTCGCGGTTCCGTAGGGGAACAGGGTCAACATCACGATAATCAATAAAAAGTAGCCGATAATATAAGAAGAGATGCCGCACATATACGCCCAAATAGAGGCGTACAGGGTCGCTTCTATAGTAATAATAAAGCCCCCGGGTTTGTATTTTTTCCCTTTAAGGAATAAAAATACCACTATATAAACCAACAAGCTCCCGCAGTTGAGGAAAACAAAGAATTGGATGCGCTGAACCAGGTAACAAATCAGAAAAAAAAGATGTATCACTACACAAAAGATCAAAGAAGCATAAGAAATCAGATACAGACATAATTCATCTTCCTGTTGAAAGGGCTGTTTCAACAGGTTTGCGATGAAATTAGCTCCCAGCTTATGAAACATATTTTATATTCTATTAAAATTGAGGATATCTCACAAGGGTAATACTTGCCTTTTACTTTTCCCTGGTGGTATTATATAAGCACTACATATATTAAGAGAGGTATTATATGGCGTATACGGTTAATCAGGCTGAGTGTGCTAATTGTGAAGCATGTGTCAGCGAATGTGAGGCGGGGGCAATTTCCGAGAAGGACGGCGCTCAGTGGATCGATCCCGCAAAATGTCAGGATTGCGGCAAATGTGCTGAAGCCTGTCCCTCAGAAGCTATTGCTAAAGCATAGAATCAGGAGGATTAGTACGTGGTAAGGCAAGGGACTGAGCACCCTTGCCTTTTTTATAGGTTTCGCCTATAATAAAGTGAATTCGGTACCCTACCCAGGCAGTCTTTTTGGAGAAGCATGGGATCCCTAGAAAAAGACGAACCTGTTTCAACTGGAGCGACTCATCGAATTCCCCTTATATGAGATGAGACTGAGACAAGCGGCACCTGTACTACTCATAACGCTTATCATTTTTCTGTATAGACCGGCCCCTGCCCAGGGAGCGGAGAGTATGGAGCTAGGGTTCCCCAGGATTTCCCGCTTGGATTCCCGGGACCCGGGGTTTAAGCAGTATCTTGCGGATGTGGAGTTGGCCCGGCGGCGTATTTTTAACCGGGAACTGACCGGGGAGCACCCCTTAGCTATTGCAGAAGCCCTGACCGTTTATGCCTATACTCCCAAGCGTACCGATGATCTGCTGAGCCTGGCAGCCCGGTGTACAATTTCCTATGCCAGTTTGGTCACCCTCAATAGAATCGCCCATCCTGGTTCCTTAGAACACCGGGGTCCTTTGCTGCTTCCCTCTGCGCCGGGGCTCTTTATACCCGACCCTCCCCAATCGGATCTGGAACAGCTCTTGGCTTCCACTAGGGTGAACGAACCGGGGATTACCATAACCCTGAACCGAAAAGAGGGGAAAGAGCATTTTCGGTTTATCCCCGGTGCGGATTTTAACCCCACGGAACGGGCTTTTTTCCTTCATACCGGTTTTCGATATCCCTTACGCAACTACCGGTTGACCAGTAGTTTTGGTATGCGGGTGAATCCAGTTACCGGAGTTTTAAGAAACCATAACGGTTTGGATCTAGCCGCGCCCCCAGGAACCGAAGTGTACGCTGTCCAGGAAGGGGTGGTTACTGAAATCGGGGAAGACAGGATTTATGGGAAATACATCATCATCCGTCATGGGAATAATTGGGTGAGCCTCTATGGACATCTGTCAAAAATCGATACGGTCTTGCGAAAGCATGTGGAATCAGGTAGTCTTATAGGTAGGGTAGGGTCCACGGGACAATCGACCGGGCCGCATCTGCATTTCGAGTTACGGCAAAATGGAAAAGCCCAGGATCCAGACAAATATTTATTTCAAGAAGGAATTCGATAAAGAAAAACATGAAACCTAGGTACAGTGTACTGATTTGGTTGCTTTTCGTTGCTTTTCACCTAGAGGCTGAATCCATACGGGTCTTGATTGCTGGGGATATGCAGGTTTCGTTACATAATCCTGAAGGGGTATCCATGCCGCTTTCCTATGTGAGTTCAGTGCTGATCACCCTGGATCAGGAGGTCCGGTTTTTTAGAGGGGTGTCCCTGGAGTTGACCGCCCCACAAACCTTTCTTCCCTATTATGGGAGTCTGGCTATTGTCCTGTACGCGGATTTGGATACGATCCCAGGTCCGGGTATTGCCGATATAGGAGGACGGCAAATCAGTTTTGAGCTGATACCGAATAAAATTCAGACCGTCTATCATATTCCGCTCAGGACATCTCATGGGCTACGGACCACTCCCTATACTTCGGTTCCAACGGGCATCATCCCTCCCTCGGCGTTTCCCATCCTTTTTAGGCTCATGCCGGTTATCAAGGGATTAAGCGAAGAGATCGAGTCCATGGTCTTTCAGTTGCATGTGAAACCTATCCTGACTAATGAAGGGGTGGTCCGGATCGGTTTCCGCTATCCTGAACAGCTTCCAGGGAAACCCTTCATTCTCCTGGTTGATGATGTACTCATCGAGCGGCCCGAGGAAGAACAGTTCTTACGGGAAGGGGAACATCATCTGGTGATCCTTTCCGATGCCTACCGGAACGAAAGCCGGCGTTTTCTCGTAGAACGAGGCAAAATTCTGGATATCACCATCGAATTACAGGATCCCACCCCGCTTATTAGCTTTGAAGCCCCTGAAAATACGCGGATCTATTTTGATAATGAACCGGTGGAAAACACCCAACGATCCTATCCCGTGGAACCTGGGGGGCATGAGGTCAGATTTCAGATGAGTGACTATTCGATTATCAGGCCCCTGATGGTACAGAAGGGAAAAACCTACAAGGTTGCCCTTACCGTGGATGTGATGGTTTCCGAAAGCGAATAAAGATAAAAACGATTAAGAATGGGCATGAGGCAGCCGATAATCTATATATCAGATATATAGTTCCCCTCCCAAATTACTATATGTCTGATAAGCCTCAAGGGCAGGCCGGTGTAAACCGGCCTTTTTTTGTATACTG
>JAITAI010000061.1 GCA_031284195.1 Treponema sp. | reverse complement strand
CACCGGTTTTTTGACAAAATCTCACTGGGTTTTTGGTAAAAACTCAGTGCAATTTTTGCATAAGATACGCTCGTGCCCATGCAAAGGCGCGCCGGGTTCTATGTTCTTGATTACCTTTGCGGGGGCTTCCCTGTCAAAAGCGTCAAATATGCCGTTAGATCCCACGGTATGCCTCCTTCAACGTCCGGACATGGGAAAAGAGGGCATGTGCGTTTACTGTATTAATAATAAAACACGAACCAACACGAACTTGTGGTTAGAAAGGGAAGATAGGAACCACAAGTTCGTGAAGTTCGTGGTTAAATTGCTTAAGTAAACGCCTATGCCCTTCACTCCGTACTTCTTTCGCAAAAACAGAGCCCCGGTAATTCCCTAAGGGAAAAAGCGGATGGGAGACCCCTTTTTTGAGAGTCAGTGGTTTCACCGGAAACAAAGTTTCCCCATTAACCACGTTTTAAAACAAACTCCTTAGAAAGCAATATCCCGGGGACTCGTACCCGGTGATTGGGTCTGAACCTGAGTAGGAATACCCTTCTTCAAAAGAGGGTTATTCGTCAGGGCCACCAGCACATCCTCCAAGGTCTTGAGGGTTGTCCGCACTTCCATAAGCAATCCCGCGGCTTCTCGAGGGAGGAGATCCGAGGTTTTATCCAGGTTTCCAAGGATTCTTGAGACGGCCTTGAGGGAAGATTCAAGGCTTGCATAGACCGAACCTGAATCCTTGGTATCCAGTACTCGAGAAACCAGCCCCTCTGGTTCAACCACCTTATAGGAAAGGGTATCTACATTGGCGATTATCGGATGTAATTCCCCTAAGAGCTGATGCACCTCAATCAAGACCTCATTCAGGTCTTGATTAACGGTTCCAGATAAACCCTGAACTTGGGAGATGGTAGCTTCCATCTCCCTGAAGATACGGCCCAGTCTTGTGGAATCCGTACCCTTCAAGGCGTCTTCCACGATAATGACAAGCCTGTCTATATCTTCTAAAAGGACATTGACCCGATTGATAAGTAGGGTGATGCTATCATCCTGGGTCGGAATAGCAGCGAGTCCGCTTTGGATAAGCTGTTTCCCTTCAGGGGAATGGATACTGGGAACCAATGCGCCTTCGGTAAGCTGTTCCTGCCCCAATCCGGGGTGGAAACGAAATTGGCTCCCCAAGCCTATGGGACTTACGTTGATATCAACCAGGGAGCCGGTCCTGACCCGGTCGATATAGGCTTCATAGATAAAAAATACCACCTCCACCCGATCATCCTCGGTGAGCCGGTAGGACTTTACATTTCCGATGGTAAATCCCTTGTACTGAACCGGCATATTACCGCTCACTCCTGCAGCAGTATCAAAATAGGTTTTATACGTATAATCCTTGGTAAACCAATGTTGACTCCTGCCGAGCATGAAAAGGACAAAAATCAGGGAAAAGAGCGCCACTATAATGAGTACCCCCACTATTTGGTCCACAAAACGGATCCTGAATTTCATGAGGCGATTCCCTTCTCGATATGCTGGGCAAGATAATCATCGGTAGCGATCTCTGCACCGGTGAGGGTGAAGGAAATCTGCCCTCCGAGGATCATCATAATAACATCCGCTAAGGTTTTAATAATTTTTAAATCGTGACTGACAAAAATAACGGTAGTCCCTTGTTCCTTATGGTATTTCACCATATCGATAAGCCGCTGGGCGGCATTCCCGTCCAGGGATTCGGTCCATTCATCCAAAAACAGGATCCGGGGCCAACAGAGCATAGCCCGGGCAAAGGCGATAAGTTTCTGTTCCCCCATGGAAAGTTGAGCAGGGCGTATCATCAGGTCCTTTTTATATCCCACCTCGGAGAGGACCTGCTGCATCCGTTTTTCCCGATCCGCCTTGGAAATCCGGGGAAAATGGATCCGCAGGGGAAGTTCTAAATTCTGATACAAATTCTGGTTTGCCCAGAGGGCTGAATCCTGAAAAACCACGGCACTCTGCCGGCGAAACTCCATGGTCTGTCCCCGGTTCATCGTGGCCATATCCTGACCGCGAAAACGAACTGTTCCAGTACTGGGAATCAGGAGTCCTGCAGCGAGTTTGAGTACCGTACTCTTGCCCCCTCCAGAGGGCCCCACCAGGGCAGTAACTTTTCCTTCCAAAAACTGATGGGATATGCCCCGAATAATCTCTTGCTGTTGCGTTGAAAACGATACCCCTTGTAATTCAATGATGGGTTCCACCGTCCCGCTCCTTACTAGTAAACTGATTGTCCTCAAAGACAGGAATAGGGTCCCCAGATTACCCTGATTTTTACCGATGTGTGAACCCTTTTGATACGAAAAATCCGTGTAATCCGTGGATATACCTTATTTCTTTATCCTCCTGTTTAGACTAATCACCCTACTAGTACTCTAAAATCTAAATCTACTGAGGCTTTTTCAAAAGATCGGATATTGAAAAGCCTCTACTGATATAAATAACCCTAAAGGCGAAAAAGGTACGGAAAGAACAGACGTTATTTCTATATGATTTCTATATGATATGAAGAAATAAGGAGTAATACTATGCTCCTTTTTCACCTGGGGACTTACATTTTTTTCCTGAGTTTTGAAACTGCCTCCCTTATCTGACAAGTAGGTCTTTACGAGGTACTCATATCCTATAATGAATAATACAGTGCAGATAAGAGAATATCCATCACAATACACCCCGTAAAGGCGGAACTTACCGCCCGCAATCCTGCCACGGGAATCTCTGTACTTGCCCGTTCCACTGCAAATCCTTCAATGATCGCCACCGTGGATATGATCATCCCAAAGCTGATACTTTTGAGCAGGGAAATGAACAGGTCCGACAAGGTTAATATTTGCAGCAGGTTGTTGAAATATACCGATGCAGGCATAGGGCTAAAAAGCTGGGTTACCAGGAAAGACCCTCCCAGCCCGAAAAGGGAAAAATAGCAATTGAGCAAAAACATGGAGATGGTTACACCCAGAAAACGGGGAACTGCCAGGTGTTCAATGGGATCCACCCCCACGGAAATATAGGCTTCCACTTCGTGGGAGATGACCATACCGGCCATTTCAGTGGCAATGGCAGTAGCCGACCGGGCAGCGATGATTAAGGCCGTTAGGAGGGGCCCCAATTCCCGGGTAATGAAGGTAATGAGCAGGGAGTATATGAGCCGTTCTTGAGAAAAGCCGGCTAAAAAGGGCATACCAATACCAATAACCGCCACACCGATACCCACCGCCAGCAGGCTGGTTATCCCTAGGGCCTCTACACAGGTAAACAGGATCTGCATGATAAGGATATTAAACGCCGCTTGCCCACGGACGATGAAATAACCGGTACTACGTACTATCTTGGTAAAAAAGCCGAGGGTATACAAGGTATTATTTAAAATACGCATCAAAAAGGGTATATGCACCGCCACGTTCTATTTCTCGCCCACCCTGCTGACTATACATTACAAGATAATTTTACTATAAGGTATATACTCAGGTAATGTAAAGTCTTTCGCATTAAGATAACAGGGAGTAATTTTTGCGGGAAGAGAGATACGAGAGATGGGTCCCCTCTGTTCATAGACCACGGCTGATTTTGTAAGGTGCGCATTGATACCTGCCAGCTTGTACCGTGGAAGTTCTGGGTAGGTAAGGGTTCAGAATAAATCCCGAACCATAAAATACAGGAAAGAAACCGGGTATCAAGTGCATTACTGCGAATCTGAAAAGCCGTAATTAAGAGCAAAGCATCTGCCCTTTTTACATCGGTAATTCTAGATTAAAATCCCATGATGGTCCTTGCTTTTTTCGTTTTTTGATAGGATAGAGCTCTTGTATTGAAAGCCTTTGATAGCTAGGGGAATCTTGTGTTTTCTTGGTGATGAAACATCTGGGGGTGAGAATCCATAGGTACCCACCTCCCAAGTGCTTCAGGCATAAGGTTTTAGGGCTGAATACCCAGCCCTAAACAGGGTTTAGAAGTACCGCTTCAAGAGACCCTTGAATCCAGAACCATGACGGGCTTCGTCCCGGGCCATTTCGTGCACCGTGTCATGAATAGCATCGTAGCCCCGTTCCTTGGCCCGTTTTGCCAGGTCAGTTTTGCCTGCACAAGCGCCCTGTTCCGCTTCTACCCGGAGTTCCAGGTTGCGTTTGGTACTGGTGGTGATGACTTCACCCAAGAGTTCCGCAAATTTTGCCGCATGTTCCGCTTCCTCAAAGGCGTAGCGCTTATAGGCTTCGGCAATTTCAGGATACCCTTCCCGATCTGCCACCCGGCTCATCGCGAGGTACATACCGACTTCGGAACATTCTCCGTTGAAATTGGCCCGCAGATCCGTGAGGATATCTTCCTCCACACCTTTTGCAACCCCTACCACATGTTCAGCAGCATAGGCGCTTCCGGCAATCTGTTCCTTGAACTTGGATGCAGGGGCTTTACAGGTAGGACAGAACTCAGGAGCCTTATCCCCTTCGTGAACGTAACCGCAGACGGTACACACAAATTTTTTCATACGTATACTCTCCATAATTTAAAGTAAACTTTTATATACTAACAGCATGATGCTGTAGTTTTAAGGTATGCATACACCGAGAACAGACCCCATAAAACAGGGTTTTCTGGTAATTAATAAAAAATCCAGGGATACGCTGTTCCTGGTTACCCGGGAGAGGGGTGATCTCCGGCGCTTCAGGATCGGGAAGTTCGATTGAAACTAGTGAAGAATCCAGGGGAAAATCACCAGGCAGATCAAACACCGAACTACAACAAGTACAAATAAGATGCGGGTGAGGCGCAATACAGCCATCAAACCGTTCCTCTCCGTCCACAATCCCTATCGACACTACCGATCCTTCCTCGATGAACAGGTTGATATTACGGTATACCGTACCCAGGGAAAGACCAGGGATAGCGGGTTTTAATTGTTCATACACCCACCGGGCACTTGGATGGGATTGAGTAGATTGGATCATCCGAAGAATCGCTTCCCGTTTCTTACTGTATTTTCTTTCTCTATTCTTAATACTCATATATTAAAACAATAATAATAATTGTTATTGTTAATATAGTATATTTTGGCGCCCTTTGCAAGGAGAAATATACAAAAATTGGTTTTTAAGATACATCCCTGGGTTTATAGTAAGAGAATCAAAGGTGCTGGCGTGGGTCTACTTGCAGGGGTATCATGTTCCAGGGTAGGATACAAGGGTACTTTGAAGAGGAGTTTTATGCAAAACCTACAGCAGCAGCTTGCGGACTTAGGCATTGCCATCCCTGAGATCCTGCTTCCCCGGCAAGATATGGATTTAGAAAAATGGGCGGTGATCGCCTGCGATCAATTTACCCAAGATAGGGCATATTGGGCCCAGGTAGCGGATGCAGTTGGACCGGCTCCTTCTACGTTGCACCTGATTTTTCCGGAAATTTATATTGAAGATCCTGGACGAGCAGAGCGGATTCGGAATATACATAAGGCCATGGATTCCTACCTAGCAGAGGGTATCCTCTCTCCGCTGAAAAAGGGTTTGGTTTACCTGGAACGGAGCACTCCCTATCACCAGTGCAGGCGGGGACTCATGCTTACCGTGGATCTGGAGCAGTACGACTGGAAAGCCCATGCCCGCTCCCTTATCAGGGCAACCGAAGGAACCATAGCAGAACGGCTGCCTCCCCGAATGGAGGTCCGCCGGGGAGCGGCTTTAGAGAGCCCCCATGTGATCCTTCTCATCGAGGATGAAGCCGATGCTCTGCTTCCCGGTTTGGGAGCACAGGCAAAAAAGGCGGGCCCGCCTATGTCTCCTACCCTGTTGCAGGGGGGGGCTATTTCCGGTTGGTTGCTGGATCAGGAAACTGCCTGGGCATATCTTGCAGAGGGTCTGCAGGCGCTGGCCCAGAAAGCGCGAGGTTGTTACGGTAACCCAGAGGAGGCTCCTTTCCTCTATGCCGTGGGAGATGGGAACCATTCCTTGGCAAGCGCCAAGGCAATCTGGGAAGAATATAAAATCGCCCATGCCGGGGAACCGGGACTCATGGCTCATCCTGCACGGTGGGCCCTGGTAGAGGTAGAAAACCTCTATGATCCAGGCATAGGGTTTGAGCCCATTCATCGCCTCATTTTTGGCGCGGATCTGGAGGCAGTGCTCCACCTTCTTTCTGGGCTTCCGGGTTTTACCAGCCGTCCGGTAGCACAACTTGAGGAGTTGTCCGCTCTAGTGGGAGACGAGGGGGCCTTGCAAAGCCGACTTGGCCTCATTACCGGTACAGACTTCGTCTTAGTAGAAGTCGAGGCCTCAGGGCTTGTTACTGATTACCTCCAGCCTTTAGTGGATGCTTTTATTAAGGATACCGCAGGTACTTCCATTGATTATATTCATGGGGAAGCAGATCTATTCAAAGGTGTTCACCATGCAGGCAATGCTTCAGTCGGAATCCTCTTACCTCCGGTTAAAAAAAGCGGCCTTTTCAAAACCGTGGCTCGCCGGGGCCCTCTTCCGCGGAAAAGTTT
>JAITAI010000006.1 GCA_031284195.1 Treponema sp. | reverse complement strand
CGTTGATCTGATCCGCCCCGGTCGCCATCTCGTTCATCCCGTTGGTTATCTCCCCGGTCGCCGTTTCAAGATTCTTGCTTTCCTGAATTACCTGCCTGCTCCCCTCAAGCATCTCCTGTGAACCGCCTTTCACCATCTGCGTAGCGTCGTTGAGAAAGCAGATGGCTTCCAGTATCTGCTTGCTGCCCACACTCTGCTCTTCCATGGCGGTCCTGATGTTCTCTTCCTGCTCCGACACGGTTTTTACTCCGCTGTCTATCGCTTCGAATTTGTTCAACACATTTTCGGTGGATTTTGTTATCTTGTCGATGGAGTCTTTGATCTTTTTGAGGACCGTGGAAATAGTTTTAGACTGCTCCACGGAATTCTCCGCCAGTTTACGGATCTCGTCGGCCACCACCGCGAAGCCTTTCCCCGCCTCTCCCGCGTGGGCAGCTTCGATGGCGGCGTTCATGGAAAGCAGGTTGGTTTGGCTGGCTATGTTTTCCATCACCGCGTTGATCTCCAGAAGCCCCTCGGATTCCCTGGCGATTTCCTGAATGTCGGCGGACACTTCCTGGAGGCCGGTCCTTCCCACCTCGGAGGAATCTATTAATTCCTTTACGTTTCCCGCGTTTCTGACCAGCGTCTGGGTAACGGACTGGATATTGGCGAGCATCTGTTCAATGGCCGACGAGGACTGGGCGACACTGGTACTTTGGCGGTCCACATGGCCGTTGAGCTTGTCGATGTTCACGGTGACCTGCTCCATGGTCGCGTTGGTTTCGGTAAAACAACAGTCCATAGGCCTGTTCGACATCGGCAACGAGCTTGCCGCCAACATGACCGAAACGGCAGCCGCGGTCAATGAGATCACCGCAAACATTCAGGGCATCAAAGGGCGGGTCATCAACCAGTCGGCTTCCGTAACGAAAACCAACGCCACCATGGAACAGATCACCGGCAATATCGGCAAGCTCTCAGGCCATGTAGACCGCCAAAGTACCAGCGTCGCCCAGTCTTCATCGGCCATTGAACAGATGCTTGCCAATATCCGGTCCGTTACCCAAACCCTGGTCAAAAACGCAGACAACGTAAAGGAACTGATAACCTCCTCCGAGGTGGGCAGAACGGGTCTCCAGGAAGTGGCCGGGGACATTCAGGAAATCGCCAAAGAGTCCGCAGGGCTTCTGGAGATCAACGCGGTGATGCAAAACATCGCGGACCAGACAAACCTCCTGTCCATGAACGCGGCCATAGAAGCGGCCCATGCCGGGGAGGTGGGGAAAGGCTTCGCAGTGGTAGCGGATGAAATCCGTAAACTGGCCGAAAACTCCGGGGAACAATCCAAGACTATTGCTACCATTCTTAAAAAGATCAAAGACTCCATCGACAAGATAACCAAATCCACCGAAAGCGTACTCAACAAATTCGAGGCCATAGATGGTGGGGTAAAGACCGTATCGGAACAGGAAGAGAACATTCGGAACGCCATGGAAGAACAGAGCGTCGGCAGCAAGCAGATTCTAGAAGCCATCGGTCTGCTCAACGATGCGACGTCTATGGTGAAAGGGAGTTCACAAGAGATGCTTGAGGGGAGCAAACAGGTAATTGAGGAAAGCAAGAATCTTGAAATGGCGACCCAGGAGATAACCAACGGGATGAACGAGATGGCCACCGGCGCGGAACAGATCAATGTAGCGGTAAACCGGGTCAACGAGATTAGCGGGCAGAACAAGGAAAATATCGATGTACTGGTACGGGAGGTATCAAAATTCAAGGTGGAATAATTGAATATAGAGGCTGTTCAAAAACTGAAGTTTTAGGAAAGCCTCGATATTTTTTTATGAGGCGAAGCCGATACGGTTTAATACCCCACGGTTTGCCGCATGTGAGCGGTGAGCTAAGTAACATCAATCAAACGACGAAACGTTTGGTCGATACCGCAGGGCTTGCCCTGGGGTTGTTCATTTTTGAATTGAGAGCCTTTCCCAAAACTAAGGGGGGTTTGCAAAGGCTCTTTGAAAGTAGCCCTTTTTCTGCCTAGGGCCTGCAAAACTGTTGTTTTCAAAGAGCCTCAGCATCTTGTAATGAAACCTCCTGTAAGGAATGTTTTACCATCCCACGGGCGCCAAGGAGAAACAGGGTGAAGACAAGGTTTTTATCTATCAAAGCCGCTTTCCTGGTGACCACAGCGCTGGTTTGGGCAGATGACAACAAGGGCCTTGAACCAGGCGGTTATCCGCGCCTTCAAGCCAATACCCGGGCAGATGCGGAACACCCTGAGGCTGGACAACGGCAAGGAAGCCCCAAAGAGCCTGCCGCAAGCTCAAGACCTCTATTTCGCCCATCCCTATCACCCAGGGGAGCCGGGGCTTAACAAACATCCATAGGCTTATCAGGCCATACCTGCCTAAAAAAATACCCTTTGATAGGCTCACGCAAAAATAACTTGACAAAATTGTTGCCCACATCAATAATAGACCTGGTAAGGTCTTAGGCTGCCTGACTCCTTACGAAGTTTTTTCACCATACAATTCGCACTTCAAAAAAAATCCGCGAAACTATATGGCAAGATATACTAGAGGAGATGAAAAAAGCATGGGTGAACGAATTTATGTGGATAATTCCGCCACAACTCCGGTCTCTGAAAAAGCGCTGGCAGCCATGCTGCCTTATTTTCGGGAACATTTCGGTAATCCTTCGGCGATTTACAGTTATGGACAGGAGGCAAAAAAAGCATTAGAGGACAGCCGCCGTGTGGTTGGAAACGCCATTGGAGGCTTAAACAATGAAATGTATTTCACCTCCGGCGGGACGGAAAGTGATAATTGGGCGATTCATAGTGTTTGTGCCTTAAAACATAAAAATGGGAACCATATCATTTCAACTGCTATAGAACACAATGCCGTTTTGCGGACCCTGGAAAAAATGCAGGACCAAGGTTATGAGATTACCTTACTGAAACCCGATAAAAACGGCCGCATAACAACCGAAGCCCTTGAAAACGCGATACAGAATGACACCATACTCATAAGCATTATGATGGCCAATAATGTTATTGGAACGGTGTTGCCTATTAAAGCCCTCTGTGCAGTGGCCCACAAGCACCACATCATCTTTCATACCGACGCTGTTCAAGCAACTGCGCATATACCGATTAATGTACGCAGTCTTTCTGTGGACTTGCTTTCCCTGTCAGCCCATAAGTTTCATGGGCCCAAAGGGGTTGGCGCGCTGTTCTCCAAAATACCCCTCCTACCAACCGCGTATATCACCGGCGGCGGCCAGGAAAAAGGACGCCGTTCTGGAACTGAAAATGTAGCGGGTATTGTCGGCATGGCAGCGGCTATAGAAGAAGAGACAGAAAATTTACAACATAATACCCAACACACCCAGATATTGCGAGATAAACTCATTGAAAGCACACTAAAAATACCCGGCGCATATTTAACCGGCGACCCGATCAACCGTTTACCCGGCCATGCCTCTTTTGTATTTGAAGGGATTACGCGTAGCGTTTATTTAATAAATATGCTCAATGAAGAAGGGATTTGCGCCAGCTCTGGTTCTGCCTGCGCTGCTTCCTCCACCGAAGCCCCTCATGTTCTAAGCGCCATAGGTTATGATGATGAGATTTCACAGAACGCCTTGAGAATATCCCTTTCGCATTATAACACTGAAAATGAAATTGATAGTATCAATGAAAAACTGCCTCGCCTTATAAGGGAATTACGGCATAGAAAAGATAAAACCCTAGGGTAACCTATAGCTATGATCCTGCGCTATCAGTGGCATAATTGGAATATCTGGAGGATCAAGCGGGTGGACAGGTATCAAATAGTTTGGATGCACCCTTCTGCAAAGCCTTACACAAGTATGGGGTATTTCGGGGATATGTATCAGGGACCATCGAAAGATCGAGAACAATACGAGAGGCAGAACATGAGAGGTACGAGGGGGTAAGCCAAGCAGCAACGGGCAGATCCAAACCTTGGGTACTTCCAGGTCTTGAGGGCCTTTGATGGCTATGGCGATACGCATACTTTCATAGCAGCACCGTTACTTTTTCTATGATATAGTACGCGGCATCAAACCTCTTCGATCAGCTTCAGCTATGTAACCTCGAAGGGGAAGGGGAAGTTTGAAGCTGCGGAGCTTCTTTCTGGGGCGATGTATTCGTAAATTGGCACCTGAACACGGTTCCTATCAAGGTAAACCCCCTGGCGGGCGGGTGAGCAGTTCTGTATAGTACCGGGTTTCGATCTTATCCCTATCAATACCTAAACGGTGTAAGAGGTCCAATAAGCGGGTACGGGCAGCCGTAACGGTTTCAGGCCGGTCGTTATCCCCCAGAATCTCCAGTTCCACAAACCAGCCGAGGCCCGAGACTTGGACAAGCTCCACGGTGATACCCTCATAGTCCCAGGCCCAGCCTTGCTTGTGTTTCCCTATCCCCGGTTCAAAGCGCAGGCGTCTGAGGAGCTCTTCAAAGAGGGGTCCATCGGACACGCTGAATTCCTGCTCATGGTTTACTTCGATACCTTCCCGAAGCTCCTTGGTCTTATAGTTTATCAATACCTGTTGGGTAAAAATTCCCTGGGTATCTGTATGGATTTCTTTTCGGATCCGGATCCCCGATGGGGGAAAAGAACCGGTGGGGATACCCGAAGCGGGATGCCAGTAGGTATCTTCTTTTTCAAACGTCCTGGATACCAGGGACAAGCCTGTACTTAGGGTATTTCTTAAGGCTTCTGGATACGCAACCCAGGCCTTAAGTTCAATTTCAATACTCATACCATGATTGTAATAGATAGGTATGCCTTTGTGTGTTTTATTTGGTTTTTTTTCCATATTCGAGCTTTTGAAATTTTTTTTTGGTTTATTATTTAAAGATTTGTACTATATTATAGCTATGTGCATTATAGCCGGAAAAATCCTTGAGTATTTGGCCGAACCGAGATATATATGTTCTTATAGCATAGAAAATAAGGTAAAAAGAGCCGATATACAGTAATATGAACGGTGGATACGGTGGCCTTTACCCTTTTTTATGTACTATAGCGCTCTGTATCTATGCAACCATGTATATTGGTGCAGAAGAAACAGTTCATATTGTGCAAGGAGGAGATACTATCTATTCCATAGCTCGTTCCTATAACATTGATATTGATACCCTGATGAAGGTTAATGGTATTAGGGATCCCCAAAAATTACCTATAGGCAAGCGTCTTACCTTACCAAAGACGAATACTTCGGGGTTTATTGAATACCGGGTTGTTAAAGGGGATACCTTGTACGGTATAGCCCGGCGGTACACGATTACCCTGGAATCCCTGCGTAGGGCCAATGATCTTGCTAATACCTATGTATTAAAAGAGGGGGATCTTCTTCGTATTCCCCTTGCCGATGGAGGAGGGGATAAACCGCTTACTTCCAGCGGCATAGGAACCGTAACTCAGAGTGGAACTAGGACGGGCACTCAGACTTCGAGTAGTAGTCTTCCCCAAGCAGCCCCAACAAAAAGCGGGAATACTTTACGCTGGCCAGTAGCTGCGAAAGAAGTGACCTATATGACCGGTAAATTATATGGGGTGGTTCTGGTAGGGGAAAAATCAGAGGCGGTAAAAAGCCTCACCCAGGGAACCGTGGTATCTGCCGGACCCTACCGTGGCTTTGGAAGGGTGGTGATTGTTCAGGTAACAGGAGGTTATTTATAT
The DNA here is from genome assembly GCA_031284195.1 of Treponema sp. Taxonomy (GTDB): domain Bacteria; phylum Spirochaetota; class Spirochaetia; order Treponematales; family Breznakiellaceae; genus JAIRLU01. Next base: position 1,721 of record JAITAI010000006.1, on the reverse strand, counting down.
GTATACGGAGGTTGTGAACGTTTATCGGTAAAAGAAGGGGATAAGGTTGCTTCGGGAACTGAATTGGGGAAACTAGGGCTTGACACAGTATCCAAAAAACCACAACTATTCTTTCTAGTGTACCAGAGTAGTACCCCTATTGATCCTGCAAAAGCCCCACGGACCTGATGAGTTCCTAGTAACCAAGGGTGGTGGGGCAGAATCGAGTTTTATAAAAAGTGTAGTGTAGTGTAAGGTAAAAAGCATCAAAAAACATCAAGAAGGTAAATAGTATGTTAAAAACAAAATCAGCAGTTGCACGTGAAGAACGGGGAACGAAAAAACAGGGAATTGGTCTGTATCCTATGGAGGAAGACGGAATGAAATCGATTCGTACCGGCAGTAACCAAAACCACGTTACCCGGACTTCAAAAAAGCCAAAGATTTCCAAAGAGACCGATCCCTTGGCATTGTATTTTAAGCAGATCTCAAAATTTCCGCTTTTAACGGTTCAGGAAGAGCAGAGTATCGGTGAAAAAATAGTGGTGATCCGGCAAAAACGGAAAGAGCTGGATCAGTTGTATAAGGGAAGGGAGCAGGAAGGGAGCTACAAAAAAGAACGGCTTGCCCTGGATAATGCCCTCCAGATGTATAAAAGCAAGATGATTAACGCTAACCTGCGCTTGGTGGTTTCCATCGCGAAGAACTACCAACACCGGGGTTTATCCCTCTTGGATCTCATTGATGAAGGGAATATCGGGCTCATTGAAGCAGTGGATCGCTTTGATTATACCCGGGGCTGCCGTTTCTCCACCTATGGCACTTGGTGGATCCGGCAGGCCATCATCAAAAGTATTGCTGATAAGGGCCGGGTTATCCGTATCCCTGTCCACATGTTAAATACCATTAAGAAGTGTTATTTTGTCTCCAAGCAATTAACCCAGGATTTAGGCCGGGATCCGAGTAATGAGGAATTATCCGAATATTTAGGTTTGCCCATTGCCAAGGTGAAGGAGATTGTGAAACTCTCCCAAGAAACCACCAGCTTGGATACCATTGTGGATGACGGTAACCTTACCCGTTTGGCGGATCTCATTAAAGATGATACGCTGGCAGAGCCTTTTGAACTGGCATTTTCCACTACCCTTCAAGAGACCATGGAGGAAATTCTTTCCCGCCTCTCTGAACGGGAAATGAAGATCATGCAGCTCCGGTTTGGATTGGCCGGTGAAGGTCCTTTAACCCTGGAAGAAACAGGCCGCCTCTTAGGTATAACCCGTGAACGGGTTCGGCAAATTCAGGAAAAAGCCACCTTTAAGCTGCGGGGTCTCAAAGAAATCCACGAATTAAACGAAAACCCCTAACTGAGCCTTCATGAAGCACGTTTTGGGGCTCTGGACTTCTCCACCCTCTCCTCCAAACGTGTTTCAGCCTGGTTCTTAAAGAGCTTCTCCGGGAACGGGGATGGGATATTCCCCGGTAAAACAGCCGAGACAGTAGCCTCTCTTTTCATGGTGAACAGTCAGGGATTCCAAGAGGCCTTCTACTGAAATAAAGGCCAGGCTGTCTGCTCCCAGGGATTTACCGAGCTCAGTAACGCTGTTCATGTTACTGATCAGATCCTTTCGATGGGGCGTATCAATACCGAAATAACAGGGAAAGCGGACCGGCGGCGAACACACCCGGATATGCACTTCCTGAGCCCCGGCATTCCGCAGAATAGAGACCAGCCGCCTGCTGGT
>JAITAI010000303.1 GCA_031284195.1 Treponema sp. | reverse complement strand
GTCAAGACATAACAGCCTGCAATGGTACCGAATTTCGGAGTCTTGAAGGTATCTCGAACCTCCACGGTAGCGATGACCTCTTCCTTGGTATCTGGTTTGAGCATCCCCTCCATGGCCTGCTGGATTTCCTCCACTGCCTTGTAGATGATGTTGTACTTACGGATGTCCACCTTTTCCTGATCCGCTAAGAGCTTTGCCTTGGGGACCGGCCGCACGTTAAACCCGATGATGATGGCGTTGGAAGCAATGGCCAGGTCCACATCCCCTTCATTGATGGCGCCGGGAAGCGCCTGAATCACATTGAGCCGCACTTCTTTAGTGGACAATTTTTCCAGGCTTGAGCGGAGGGCTTCTGCAGAACCTTGCACATCCGCCTTGATGATCACCTTGAGCTCCTGAATCGCACCATCGCTGATGGTATCGTACAGATTGTCCAAGGTGATCTTTTTGACATTCTTAGCGTCTTCAAAGCGTTTGAGCTCCTGCCGTTTACCCGAAATGCTCCGAGCTTGCTTTTCCTCTTCCACCACTTGCAGGGGATCTCCTGCATTGGGAATACCCTCAAAACCAAGCACCTCTATGGGCATAGAGGGGGTCGCCACTTCAACCTTTTCTCCCTTATCGTTAAAGAGGGCCCGCACCTTCCCCGGCCAAATCCCCGCCACAAAGGAATCTCCGATTTTCAGGGTTCCCTTCTCTACGATGACCGTAGCCACAATACCCCGGCCATGGTCAATTCGGGATTCCAGAATCTTGCCTTCCGCTGCCCGGTTGTAATTGGCCTTGAGATCCAGGATTTCCGCTTCCAGCAGTATGGAATCAATGAGCTTATCGATCCCTTCTTTTCGTAAGGCGGAAACCTCCACAAACATGGTCTGGCCGCCCCACTCTTCAGGCTGAAGCCCCAATTCAGAAAGCTGGCTCTTTACCCGATCCGGATTAGCCTCGGGTTTATCGATTTTATTGACCGCCACGATAATGGGAACATCCGCTTCTTTGGCATGGTTAATGGCTTCCACGGTCTGGGGCATGACCCCGTCATCTGCTGCAACCACCAGGACCACAATGTCCGTTACTTGGGCGCCCCGGGCTCGCATACGGGTAAAGGCCTCGTGCCCTGGGGTGTCCAGGAAGGTGATCCGGCCATGGAGAGTGTCCACTGTATAGGCGCCGATGTGCTGGGTGATGCCCCCGAATTCCCCGGAAACCACATCCGCACTGCGAATAGCATCCAGCAACTTGGTCTTACCATGATCCACATGCCCCATAACCGTAACCACCGGCGGTCGGGGATCCATGGAAAGTTCATCATCCATCTCGGTTTCGATCAGGGTCTCATCATAGAGGCTGATGATCCGTACATCCGCTCCGAATTCCGCGGCTAGAAGGGTAGCGGTTTCTGCATCGATCTGCTGGTTGATGGTAACCAGCATCCCCATACTCATGAGTTTCTGAATCAAATCCGAAGCCTTGAGATTCATCTTACGGGCCAACTCAGAAACCGATACCACTTCCATGATATCAATGGATTTGGGTACTGGATTCGCTATATGGGCTATCTTCTTTTTCGTCTGGAGGAGTTTTTCCTCCATTTCCAGCTCTTTTTCCCGGCGGATATACATCGGTTTTTTGGATTTGAAGGTTTTTTTAACCGGTCCCTTGTTTTCAATTACCGGAGGGGTCTGAGGAGAAGCCCCTGCCCCGGTTCGGGGAGGGCCGCCTAATCTACCCATTCCCGGTCGCTGCACCCCAAACCCACCTGGCCGCGGGGTTCCCCCCGGAGGCAAACCAGGTCTACCAGGTCCTCGGGGCCGCTGACCGCTTCCTGGTCTCCCATTTGGACGGCCCCCTCCGGGAACACCGAAACGGTTGTTGGGCTGACCGGCCTCGGTATTTCGCGGCCCCATCGGCTTTCCTCCTACCCTGCCGGCTGCACCTGCTGGTCTTTGACGGACAGAGGATTGGCCGGAACGGTTCTGTGTATCTTCCCGTGGATGCCTGGGTCCGACGAATTTACCCCCCACTCTACCTGCCGCTGCCGCAGGCCGCTGAGTAACCGGAAAAGAACTAACCACATTTCGAGGGAAGGGAGGACGGTCTTGTCCTTGGGGTTTGACTTCTTTGGGAGCCGTCCCCTTACCGGGTACCGGTACCGATCCCGATTCTCGAGGGGCTTTAGGAGTTATGGCTGAAGACCCGAGGGATACATCTTTTTCTAAGACCTGCTTGGAGGCTTCTCTGGGTGTATCTTTGAATGCATCAGGAACCCCTTCTTCCTCAGTAACCGCTTCCCTGGCAACCACGACCTTGGCTTGGGATTTCTTAACCGGAACGGCTGGTCCCGGGTGAGGAAACGAAGAAGCAGGGGTCTTCTTCTTGACGACCAGCTTCTTGCGGTTCGGAGCAGGGGTATGTTTTACCCCTCCATCTGAAGATTCAGGCTCATTCAACACCCGTTTAATGAGTTCTGCCTTTGGTTTCTGGGTACTATCTAATTCCTCAGCCATAATCCACCTTAATTATAATATCCGATCTTTACTAAAATCGATTATTCATCTTCATATTCAAAGCTTAACCCAATGCCGCAATTCGGACAACTGGTCATGTCTACGGTTATACGAGCGCCGCATTCAGGACATTCATAGGTTTCAATATCTGGAGGTAGCTCCTCATGAAGGACCTGCGCATCCTCAGAAACCTTCCCAACCTCGCTAAGCGCCTCTTCGGGGGGGAGGCCTTTTTCATCTTCTTCGACAATTTCCACATTCTCTTCAATTAATTTATGTAAGACCTCAAGCTGTTCCGCGGTGATAGCCTTGAGTTCCAACAGTTCTTCTTTGGAAAGGGCAAGAAAATCTTCTATAAAATCAATGCCCTTTTCTTGAAGCGCCTGGGCTACCAGGGTATCCACACCAGGAAGTTCAGAAATCCGGGAAAGCTCCTCTCCATACCCTTCAGCATCTCCAAACAATTCAGAAACCGCCCGCCGGGATTCGGCGGCAATATCCATTTCTTCAAACTGGGCATCGGTTTTCACATCGATATTCCAGTCCACAAGCCGATTCGCCAACCGCACATTCAGCCCTTGCTTGCCTATGGCCAGGGAAAGCTGGGACTCATTCACCACTGCGAGAGCCTGATGTTTCCCCTCATCCAGGACAATCACATCCCGAACCTCTGCAGGGGAAAGGGCATTCTTAATGAAACGCCGGGGATCCGGATCGTACTTGAGAATATCGATCTTTTCCACTTCCAGTTCCTTGATGATCGCTTGAATCCGCACCCCTTTGAGACCCACACAAGCCCCCACGGGATCCACATCATCCCGGTTGGAATAGACCGCTAGTTTGGTGCGGTACCCTGGTTCCCGGACCAGCTTATGGATCTCCACAGTTTTATCGTAAATTTCAGGCACCTCAAGCTCAAAAATCGCCCTGACAAAATCCGTATGGGTCCGGGAAAGGACCACTTGAAGCCCTGCGGGGGTCTTATTTACTTCGATAATCAGGGCTTTGATCCTATCATTGACATGGTAAGATTCCCGGGGCGACTGGTACTTTTTGGGGAGGATCCCCTCAAGTTTCCCCAGATCCACGTAGATCGTACCATTCCGTTCCCGCTGATAATACCCGATGATGATCTCCCCCACCTTGTTTTTATATTCGGAATACAGACTATCCTTCTGGATTTCCCGGATGGATTGATGAGCGGTCTGTTTGGCACTTTGAACCGAAATACGGTCAAATTCCTTGGGCTCTACTTCAATGAGGATATCATCCCCTATATCCGCATCAGGATTCAGGATCTGGGCTTCTTCCAAATCTATTTCTGAAACCGGATCATACACCCCGTCAACAATCTTCTTTTTCGCATATACCGAGACTTCCTGATCCTCGCTTATGCGGACAACGGCGTTATCTGCATTCCCATACCGGCGTTTATAAGCCGCTAGGATGGTATTTTCGATGGTCCTGAGTATGAGTTCCTCCGGCATACCCCGGTCTCGAATAAGCTGGTGGATTGCTTCCGATATATCTATTGCCACAAGCCTAAACCTCCTGTGAATAATCTAACTTTGCCTTGGCGATATCCTCATATACTAATTCGATCATTCCATCCTTCCCCTGAAGCACTAAATGGGTCTCATCTGCTGCCTTAAGAATACCAGCAGACCAGTCAGAAATATCCCTTCTGAAGCACTTTATGCCTCGTCCAATATAATGTACCAATTCGGATCCATCCTTAATCACCCGGTCGATCCCAGGAGAAGACACCTCTACCGAGAGCTCTTGACCGGGAAAGGCCAATTCCAGCCGGGGCAGTAAGGCTCGATGGACCTGGGAACAATCATCCACTCCCACGGTCCCGGGCTTATAGATCACCGTCCTGACCTGTACACTTCCTTTGTGGCGTGACACCGATACATCCACCAGGGCCATTCCTAAGCCTTGCACCACCGGTTTAATCGAATCAAATAAGGGGTCCCCTTCCCTGGGCGTGAACCGCATCGGATCATCTCCTTAAGTAGCCTGAAATTACCACGAATCAACCTCCTTCCACAATCAGGAAGAAGATCCCATAAAAAAGGGTCGCCGAACGACCCTTTTTGTAATTATGAATCTATTCATTGAATCTCCGACTATTAACTTACAATATCACCTCCGGGAAGTTTTGTCAATATAGCGAGTACCTCATTCAGGGTCAGCGGATATAAAATTCTATTTCCTTGTACTATAAGGCTCTATGCTTTGCTTCATAAAAATCACATAAAAAACATTTCTTTATCCTATAATACATTAAAGATTTATACGCGCTGGCCCTGTAGTGGAGGGTTACAGACACTCTGATGAATGGAGACTCAGGGCCTTTACCTCCAAAGTCAGCTTCACGTATAACCTCGGTAAGCTACTTGGTAAACCTATTATAATACGCTAGTATATATGCACTATGCGTATTGTATGTCTTGATCTGGAAGGGGTCCTCATTCCCGAAATCTGGATTGCCTTTGCTGAAGCCACTGGGATCAGTGCATTGCGACGGACTACCCGGGATGAGCCGGATTATGATGCTTTGATGCGGTTTCGTATTGCTATCCTGCAACAGGAGGGTTTCAAACTGGCGGATATTACCCGGGTCATCAGCGGTATGGAACCGCTGGAAGGAGCAGTGCAGTT
>JAITAI010000265.1 GCA_031284195.1 Treponema sp. | reverse complement strand
CTATTTTACTATTTCTTACAAAATATATTAGACTTGTTCGAGAGCCCTGTTAAATAGGCAATTCAACATTAATAATACCACAAATAAGCGGCATTCTTAACAGATGCCTTCTAATGATTTCGGTATGGATACGCCATAGGCTTAAACGTTTTTATCTTTCCATTAACGTGTTCAATCACAACTCTTTTCCCTGCAAGCCGTCTGTTATATGCCTGCTCTCCTTTATGCTATTCAACGGATGTAACTTGCTTGCCTTTATGGTACCATTCTTGAGATTATCAAACAAGTCTCATTATTTTTTACTACTTTATTGTTTTATTTTATGCCATTATAAATCCCATGATACTCATAAGACTTATCAATAACATTATGATTATTGATAATATTGTAGTTGTTTTCTTATGTTCGTATTTTTTTGAAACTCTTAATATTCCAATAAACAATAATACATACATTATTGCTTCAGGATACCCTAGAATTTGATACATATACGGTATTTTTGTATATATGTATCCTTCAAATGATCCTATCGTGGGCCCAATTGTTGATAATAATGACAAACCAATAATTATTATACCCAATTTTATTAAACCATATTTTTCTTCAAAAAACACTTTTCGTAAAGGTAATAATATTAACCCCATAAGTATTCCACGGAATATTTGCAAAAAAGGCCCAAATGCCACTATAGGTTCATCTACAGAACGCATAAATGATGATATTATTTCCGTTGAAAATAATGCCCGGTAATTGACAACAACAAGCGCAAACAGTCCGGCAATAAAATAGGCGATTGTATGTGCATATACAATTTTCCAGAAATATGTTATCATATTAAATTTGTTTTTCATAATTGCACCCTCCTTTCTTTTCTACTCTACTGTATGCGATATTCAAGACCGCTTTCATTATTTTATTTATTCGAAAGCCCGGTTTAATACCCCGCCCCTTGGGACGGAAAACTGGGGGTGTGGGAGATTTGTTCCCACAGGCGCAAAGATTTCAAGGAGAAATCTTCAATACCCCGGAGATTCTTTATCCTTTTCCATAAAGGCATTTTATACGCTATTTTATAATTTTGTCAATACTCTCTGTCTGGATTTCGTATGCCTATCTGCCAAGCGTATAACCCAAGCCCTGTTCCTAAGCAGCCCAAAGGGGATGGAAGTCCCTTGTTCGAACCCTAATCATCTCGAAAAAAGACTTGCGAGAGCCTTTTCATCCATAGTATCTTCAATCATGTATGCAAACAGTGGGCCTCATAAACACCGTGCTTGTTCGGAAGCAATCCTATGCAGGCCATAAAACGGTTCTCAGAATCTTGTATCGCCCAACTACAAGGGGAAATCCAGGATGCCCGAGGGAATGAGGTCTTTGCCCTGGGTTTCCTGGACCAGAAGGGACTGGTTACTGCCATTGAGGTGCGCGCCCGGGGTAGGGAAGATAAGGTCCTCGCAGTGGATAAAAGATTGGAAACCGCGGATGTCTTCATCCATAACCACCCTTCGGGCCTGCTTACCCCCAGCGATGCGGATCTGTCCATTGCAGCACGGGCTGCCCAAGTAGGAGTGGGCTGCTTCATCGTGGATAACCAGGTGGAGCAGGTCTATGTTGTAACGGAACCCACCAAAAAACGGATCCCTAAGAAGCTCAATGCCGCGGCCATTATTGCTACCCTGGAAGAAGGAGGGGCCATAGCCAAAAGGCTTCCTGCTTACGAAAACCGCCATTCCCAGCTTGAGCTTATGCGGCTCATTATCCAAGGCTTTAACGAAGATGCCCTGGTGGCAGCAGAAGCAGGAACCGGAGTGGGCAAGTCCTTTGCCTACCTCCTCCCTGCCCTGACGTATGCCCTTGCCAATGATGAACGCATGGTGATTTCCACTGCTACCATCACCTTGCAGCAGCAGCTTTATGAAAAAGACATACCCCTAGTGGCTTCAGCTATAGAAAAACAAGAAGAAAAGGGAAAGAAGCTCAAAGTCGTTCTTATTAAGGGACGGGGGCATTACCTATGCCGCCGCCGGCTTAAGGATGCCCTCCAGGAACAGGGTCTCTTGGTTGATGGGGAGTACGAAGATCTCCAAGCGATCCGTGCCTGGACCGGGACCACTAAGACCGGAAGCCGTTCAGACCTTTCCTTCATGCCCACAGAAGGGCTCTGGTCCCGAATCTGCGCTGAAGCGGATTGCTGTATGGGTATGCGCTGCCCAGAACGAGAAACCTGTTTCGTCCTGGCCCTCCGCAAAGCATCAGCAGATGCCCGGATTCTGGTGGTAAACCATCACCTGCTCTTTGCAGACCTGGCTGCCCGGTATGAAGGGGCAGGGTACAACCATACGGTGGTGCTTCCTCCGTACACCCGGATCGTCATCGACGAGGCCCATACGCTGGAGGGAGCAGCTACCACATTTTTTTCCCAGGACTTTAGCCGCCTTGGGATCAGTCGCCACTTAGGACGGTTGTATCGCTACACCCGAGGAGGAACCCCCCTGGGGCTTTTGCGTACCTTGGCAGCCCTAGTATCCGCTGAACCGCGTCTTGAAGCGCTTGAAGCTGCCATCGGGTTAATCCGGGATACTGCAGATACGCTGGATCGTTCGGCGCTGGAACTTTGCCACACTGAAGGGGTCTTCCGTTTGACCCCCTCCCAGGAAAGCAGGATTCAGGCGGCCCTCGTTCCTCAGTTTACCGCGCTCCGCGGTCACATCACCGCCTTTACCGGCCGTATCCGGGAAATGCTGGAGCAGTTGGACCCTCAAGATGAAGATAGTGCCCTGGCCTGGGAAATCAGGGCTATCCTCCGGCGGCTTAATACCATCGGGACGATTTGTACGGCTTTTATCGAATTCCAGGAGCGCACCGCAGAAGTCCTGTGGATAGAACGGCATTTCAGCAGCAGTACCGGCTCCTCCAAAGGGCCCTGGGCAGTGTTTACCGTAAGCCCCATTGATGTGGCTCCCTCCCTGAAGGATGCCCTCTTTGAGCCTCATAAGACGGTAATCTGCCTATCCGCTACGTTGACGGTGGCAGATTCCTTTGTTTATTGGAATACCCGCTGTGGTCTGAGTCTAGTCCGGGAACGGCAGGTGCTTACCGGGCAGTTTCCATCTCCTTTCCCCTATTCCTCTTCGGTGCTCTTGGCCATACCCAAAGATGCCCCTTTGCCTGACCAAGACCGTTACCGGGCTTTTGTGGATCAGGCTGCAACGGCCCTCGTTCAATGTGCAGGAGGGTCGAGCCTTGTGCTCTTTACCTCCTATGAAGCCCTCAGGAGCGCCTATACTGCTGCGGTTCCCGTCCTAGAACAGCAGGGAATCCGCTGTCTTAAACAAGGAGATGATGACCGGAACCGGCTTTTGAAGACTTTCCTTGAGGATGAGCAGAGCGTTCTTTTTGCCACCGATTCTTTCTGGGAAGGGGTGGATGCTCCTGGAGATACCCTGCGCCTGGTGATCCTCTGCCGCCTGCCTTTCAGGGCCCCCCATGAACCGGTATTTGAAGCCCGTTGTGAAGCCCTACAAAAACAGGGGGCTAATCCGTTCATGGAATTATCCCTCCCCGAGTCGGTGATGAAGTTCAAGCAAGGCTTCGGCAGGCTCATGCGCCGTTCCAGCGATCATGGGGTGGTGGCGGTTCTCGATGGGCGGGTCCTTTGGAAACAGTACGGCAGGTACTTTCTTCGTTCACTCCCGGAAACCAGAACCAGTTTTGAGGACTTTGAAACCATACTCCGGCAAATAGAACAGTTTCTGTATCC